>NZ_DATMTE010000793.1:0-9345 GCF_035564935.1 Chitinophaga sp.
CGGTCGTTCAGGTTAAAATCGGCCATCAGGCCAAAGTTCAGTCCTGCTTTGGCGCCATTCCTGTTAACCCCCGATTCCTGCGGCTTTAAGATGGAAACCATCGGGCTCACGGTAAACCCGAGCTTTACTTTATTCCTGAAAGCATTATCGCCGTATTGCGCCATTCCAGCCTTTGCCATTCCCATTATCGCCAGCAAAAAGATGATCTTCTTCATAGATGATGCTAATTCGTAATTTTTTATAATACAAGGTAAATAATAATTTTACCTTAGATGAGTTTTAAGAGCGATGCAAAGTTACATTATTAAATATACCCTGCTGATAAGTTGCGTGGTAACCTTGCTGGGTGCCGCTGCCTGCAATTCCGGCAATAAAGCGCCGGATGTAAGTCATATAGCCATGAACGTTAGTTTGTCGCGTTTCGATTCGGCCCTGTTCACTATAGACACCAATAATATACAACCCGGGCTGGCAAAGCTGCATGCGGAATACCCCGTGTTCCTGCCCCTGTATATTACCGATATCATGAACCTGGGCGCCTATTCCGACAGCAACGCAGCAGTACAGCAACAACTGCACCTGTTTTTAACTACTCCTGATTTCCGGCAGCTGGAAAGATCAGTAGCCGCGAAATACGGCAACAACTCCACTTTGAAAGCAGACCTGGAGCAATGCTTCCGGTATATCAAATACTACATTCCCTCTTACCATCCGCCTAAAGTAGTCACTTTCATTTCCGGGATCGCCAACTACGGCGCTATCACCGTGGATTCTATACTGGGAATCGGCCTGGATATGTATATGGGAGAAGATTTTCCCCCCTATGCCCTGATCCCCGATTACCCGGATTATATGATCCATCGCTTTACTCCTCAATACATTACTACCAATTGTATGCAGGTGATCCAACAACAGCTGTATCCGCCCGCGCGTAAAAACGGTAACCTGCTGGAACAGATGATGGAAGCCGGCAAACAACAATATTTCCTGGATAAGGTGTTACCGGAAACACCGGATACTATCAAACTGGGCTATACGAAAAGCCAGCTGGACTGGTGCCGGGAAAACGAACGGATGATCTGGCAGTTTTTTGTGCAAAATAACCTGGTGTATTCCAGCGACTGGCAGCAGATCAATCACTTTGTGGGTGATGGCCCCTCTACACAGGGGATGCCCGAGGGCGCCCCGGGTAAAATTGCCAATTTTGTGGGCTGGCAGATCATAAAAAAATATATGAGTGAGCACAAGGATATGACCTTGCAGCAGTTAATGGAATCCAGGAATGTGACAGAAATCTTCAAAGCCTCGAAGTACAGGCCCTGACAACAAAGAGTTACAGGCTAAACGAAAACGGGGAACTAGTTCAGTTTAAAGGGAACAACCATCTGGAATTCGGGAATTTTCACTTCCAGTATTTTCTTGTCCAGTTGGTTTTCCATTTGATAAGTACCGTACATCTTGCCGATCTCAGTGCGGAGATTGGATCCCGAGACGTACTGGTAAGTTTCACCTGGCGCCAGCAGTGGTTGAACACCTACAACACCTTCTCCCTCCACTTCACGGTGTGTGCCATTGGAATCGATAATGTACCAGTGACGGCGAAGCAGCTTAATGGGGAAAATATTGTTGTTCTCAATGGTAATACGGTAAGCAAACATGAATTCGCTTCCAATAGGATTGGAATAATCCGGCTGGTAGAATGTTTCCACGCTGATGGTGATGCCCTCTGTTACCTTCTTAACCATAAAATCAACCTTTAACGTAAAAATAAGAAAAATAAAACCAGTGGCTGGAAAAATTCTGACTTTAACGATTCTTTAGACTATTTCTATATTGTTAAGGATATCCGGATCTTCTTCTGATGCCCTGGCAGCCACCTCTAAAGTATTGTTATAGTAGCCTCTGCGCAGGTATTCAGACAAATATCTCCATAAAAAACCAAAAAAGCCCAGGTGCTGGTATTGTTTGATATGACAAGCTTCATGCCGCATCCAGGCTGTATCCGCTAAAAAGCGTTCCCGGGACGCTCCATGCAGGTGAATGGTGCGTCCCAGGACCATGGCTACAGACTGCACCCGCATAAAGCGGGCGGCCATTTTGGCTAACCATGAATTTTCGCGTATGCGGCATTTTATTTTTTCCAATCTTTCTTCCCGAATAACGTAAATCTACGGGAAATATTGAATCCCCACCGGAATTGTCCCTGTAACCAGGAGGTAGTGGTTTCAGGAATAAACTGGCTTTCCTGGATGGCAGTGGAATTGGTAAAAGTAATGCTGAATACGTGGCCGCCGGTTTCTATTTCCAGTCCAACGCCCAATGGGTTATAAAAAGAAATGCCTTTTGCAGATTTAAAATAGTCCTTGCTCTCCTGTGACCGGAACGGGTAATAATATTCCGCCAGGATGCCTATCCTTTTGCTGAGTTTCAGCCTGCCGGCGCCGCCCAGGGCAAACATATTATTCATATCCATATAGGCCACATGGTTACGGTGCACATAAGTAGGGGCGAGGGTGAGTGACAACCTGTCGCCAAATTTTCTTGATACAAGGGCCTGGGCCACATACATGAGGCGGTCGGCGCCGTCTTCAAAATAGGCCGCCGACGTTTTATCTGTGGCGGAAGGCATCCCGCTGATCACCGCATTACCAAAAACCGCCAGTGATACCGGCACATGGTTATCAGTTGTTTGCTGCAGGAAACGGTATTTCACCAGTCCTTCATACAATTGCTGCAGATCCCCGCTGCCCTTGCTTCTGCTGATGCCCACCATCAGGTTATCACTGATACCATACTCAAAAGCAATGCGGATATCAGTAGAATTGTCCGTACCGAAAAATGTTTTGGTACCGCCAAATTCACCGCCGGCATCGCCAAAGCGGTGTGTAACACGGAAATCGAGTTCGTGTTTGCGCAGCATTTCGGTGGACTGCCCCTGTACAATGCGGGTACTTTTGTAAGTATCCCTCACTTCGGTATGACCGGTAACCGTGGAGTCAAAAAGCTTGTCGAGGCCCTGTGCATGTGCATAAACCGAAAATACACAGCATAATAAAATGGTTGATATATACTTCATGGAGTGATGTATTATTTACTGTAAGGTGTGTAAATGGCATTAACTGTAACGGCTACTACTTCCGCCACGTTCTGTACTACCAGCGAGGGTATTTTTATACCGTGATCGGCTACACGTACATTAAAGGTGGAAGCAACCGTAATTGTGGTACCCTGCGTGGTAATAGTGCCTTTGGCGGTGTAGCTTTTTTCTATACCGTGAATGTTCAGTGTGCCCGTAACCGTTACCGGGTAGGTGCCGTTTTTACTAAATTCCGGCGATTCATTGATCTTCCCTTTGAACTCTGCAAACGGGTATTTATCGCTTTCGAGATAATTTTCATTGAAATGCTCCTGCATCAGCTTTTTCTTAAATTGGAAAGAACTGACAGGTACTTTGAAAAACACTTCTTTTGTTTTTGTATTGAGTGCAGAGGCGCCTTTATCTGTTTTCGCTTCTATGTCTTCCAGTGGAGACGACGAAAAAAATGATAAACGGGTATTTTTGCAGGAGTAAACATCCTGTGCAGATGCAGTAACAACCGCCAGTACGGTCACTGCAAAAAGCAATAAGTATTTCATGTTTATCTTTTTTAGGTTATTGATCCGGAAGTCCTTTGGCGATCCAGCAGGCGATAGAGTCCTTTATGCCCTGGCTGAGCGCGGGAAAAGACATTGATTGCGGCATATCTGCCTGCGGGCCGGTAACGCGCAATTCAAAAACAGTACGGTTGGCGTTGATAAAAGTTTTCAGCTTTGCCTCGGTAGAAAAATCCGCCACTGCGGGGGAGTTGCCACCCGGATGACAGCCACGGCTGGTACAGTTAGCCTGAATAATAGCAAAAACGGTGGCTGTTGTGATATGGGCTGCGTCGCAGTCTACGCCGCCGCTTACCGGCGCGGGGGCCTGTTCATTTTTACAGGCAGCCAGCAGCAGGCAGGCCATAAAAAAAAGCTTGATCCTTGTCATAGGTCTTTCAAATTTGATTCCTGTTGGCTAGTACGGGATAATGATAAAATAGGTTGCTTTCAAAGGCACATAAAATTCTGCTATATTACATGATTAACCACTTATTTTTGCATCAAATAAGATCAGACCGTGAATATTGAACAACTATACAGCATCTATGAGCAACACCGCTCCGTACAAACAGATACCCGTAAACTGAAAGCCAATGATATTTTCTTTGCGCTGAAAGGCGGCAATTTCAACGGTAACGAGTTTGCAGCGCGGGCGTTGGAAATGGGCGCAGCCTTTGCTGTGGTAGACGAAGCGGCTTATTTCACAGTACCCGACAGGATGATGCTGGTAGAGGACGCCCTCACCGCCTTACAGCAACTGGCTTTGCATCACCGCAAACAATTAAACATCCCGTTCCTTGCCATCACCGGTACTAACGGTAAAACCACTACGAAAGAACTGGTCAGTGCAGCACTGTCTGCCGGCCTGAAAACATATGCCACCGCCGGCAATCTCAACAACCATATCGGTGTGCCCCTTACTATTCTAAGTATACTCCCAGGTGTGGAAATAGCTGTTATAGAGATGGGGGCTAACCACCAGAAAGAAATTGCGGCGTACTGCGAAATAGCCCTGCCTACTCACGGCATCATTACCAATATCGGGAAAGCCCACCTGGAAGGCTTTGGCAGCGAAGAAGGCGTTAAAAAGGCCAAAGGAGAATTATATGATTTTTTACGCGCCAACAATGGAACCGTATTCGTATGCAATGATTACGGCTATCTTCTTGAAATGGCGAAAGGCATCCCTCAAATCATTACCTACGGCAGCAGTGAAGCGGATTATGTAGGCGAAGCCATTGCCGATAGCGCCTTCCTGGCCGTGGAAGTACGTGGCAGCAGCCAGGTAGGATTTATTCAAACGCAACTGGTAGGCGCCTACAATTTCCCTAACGTAATGGCGGCAGTGGCGGTAGCCAGCCACTTCAATGTACCGGAAACAGCTATTGCACCGGCCATTGCACGTTATACTCCTTCCAATAACCGCTCACAGGTGATACAACAGGGAAGCAACACCATTATCATGGATGCCTATAATGCCAACCCTTCCAGCATGCGGGCAGCCATTGAAAATTTTGCCGGCATCCAGGCCAATAAAAAAGTACTGCTGCTTGGCGCTATGATGGAACTGGGAACAGACAGCGTAAAAGAGCACCAGGAGCTGGTGAAGTTACTGGAACGCACACACTGGGAAGCAGTAGTATTGGTGGGCGGCGATTTCAAAAAAGTAACCCATCCTTATATCTTCCTGGAAAATGCTGCTGAAGCCGGAAAATGGCTGCAACAACAGCAATACCAGGATACACATATTCTTATCAAAGGCTCCAGGAGTACAGGTATGGAAAAAGTATTAGCCTGATACCAGGGCGATTCAGCAGGCAGAAGGAGCCGTTAAAATATTTGTTAACGATTTCATAATTGCATTATTTTTAATACCTCAATCTGTCATTTGAACTTTACCAAAATCTGAATCGCAATGCACAAGAAAATCTGGCGTTACCTCATCAGTATGCTTTGCTGCGTACTGCTAACCCCTGCTGCCCTGTTTGCCCAGGAAACAACCGCTGATATCGCGGGTATCATTTTAAGTACAGAAGGACCCGTTCCCGGTGCAAGCATCACAGCTACCCATGTGCCCAGCGGCACAAAATATAACACCGTTTCACGTAAAGACGGCCGTTATAATTTGCCTAACCTCCGTGTAGGCGGACCTTACACTTTGTCCGTTTCCTACATTGGTTTTAAAGACGAAAAACGTGATAACATTTTCCTGTCGCTCGGACAGGATTTCAAAACAGACATTAACCTCCAATCCAGTACCAGCAGCCTCACGGAAATAGTTGTTACTTCTGTGGCCCAGAACAAAGTGATCAACAGGGCCCGCACCGGCAGCCAGGAAGTAATTACCCGTTCGCAAATGGATCGCCTGCCTACTATCAGCAGATCTATGCAGGACTTTACCAAACTCACTCCTTCCGCCAACGGCCTTAACATCGGCGGCAGAAGCAACCAGTTAAACAACATCACCGTTGATGGTGCCAACTTTAACAACTCATTCGGTTTGCAGGCTACACTCGGCTCACAAACAGCTTCCCAGCCAATAAGCCTGGAAGCCCTGGAACAGATCCAGGTAAACGTATCGCCCTACGATGTAAGGCAGGGGGGATTCTCCGGCGCAGGGATCAACAGCGTTACCAAAAGTGGTACCAATACCTTCAAAGGCGCCGTTTACACCTATATTCAAACGCCCGGGTTACAGGGCCTCAAAGTAGGCAATGCCATCGTACCTAAGCCCGACTTCAATTACAACCTGCGCGGCTTCAACGCAGGCGGCGCTATCATTCCCAACAAACTGTTCTTCTTTGTAAGCGCCGAGCAGGAAAGGATCAAGGCGCCCGCTACCAGCCTTGTAGCCAACAAACCCGGTGGCGTAGCCGGCGGCAACGTATCACAGGCCGTAGCAGATACACTGGATGCACTGAAACAATTCCTGATAAGCAAGTATGGATATGACCCGGGTGATTACCAGGATTACAGTTATCGCACACAAAGTGATAAGGTAACTTTTAAGGTGGACTGGAACGTAAATGATCACAACACGTTTACCCTCAAATACAGCTACCTGAAATCCTTTAAAGATATTCCTGCCAGCAACAGTGGCGCACCCGGTGGCGGCGCTGTTGGAAGCGGCCGCCAGCCCAGTGCTACCGGTTTGCCTTTCAGCGGAAGCGGCTATACTATCAACAACAATTTCAACATCTTTATTGCCGAACTGAATACCCGTATCGGGAACCGTGCTTCCAACAAATTACAGATCGGTTACTCCGCTATACGCGACTTCAGGAATGCGTTGTCTCAAAGTAACTTCCCGCTTGTAGATATCATGAACGGCCAGGGCGCCAGCTATACCGCCTTCGGCTACGAACCGTTTACCTACAACAACAAGCTCAATACGGATGTATACCAGCTGTCCGATATTTTCACTATGTACAAAGGGAAACATGAAATCACTATAGGAACGCAAAACTATTATAAAACTTTCCTGAACGGCTTCGCTCCCAACTACAATGGTAACTATCGTTTTAATACACTCAGTGATTTCTACGCCAGCGCAAATGATGGCCTGGCAACAGCTGTGCGTTATACCGTGTCTTACGCTACTACAAAAGACAAATCCTTTCCGTATGCCAAGATCAACATGCTGGAACTGGGTGCGTTTATCCAGGATAAATGGAGTGTTACCAACTTCTTTACCTTTACCTATGGACTACGTATAGACGTTCCTGTTATAGGCAGTACGTTTGATAAAAATGATTCCCTTGCTGCACTCACTTTCAGAGACGGGGTGAAGATAGATGTAGGCCAGGCGCCAAAAACAACACCGCTCTTATCACCAAGAGTTGGATTTAACTGGGATATTACCCATGATGGTAAAACGCAGCTCCGCGGAGGCGCCGGTTTATTTGCCGGTCCGCCCCCCGCTGTATGGCTGAGTAACCAGGCCGGAAACAATGGCGTACAATTCGGATCATTTGTAGCACAAACAGGTACCTCAACGCCTGTTATTCCTTATCCCTTCAATCCCGATCCCAATACCTATAAAGGGGGAGGCGAATTATCCTACCAATATAATATAGCCGTTACCGATAGGGACTTCAAATATCCGCAGGTACTTAAAGCAACCCTGGCGGTAGACCGCCAGTTGCCATGGGGCGTAATTGGTACCCTGGAATTTAACTATTCCAAGGATATCAATGCAGTTTACTTCCAGAACGTAAACCTTCCCACGGCAGGGTTCCAGCTGGATAGCACCCCGGATCACCGCACACGCTATAACTCCTCAAAAATATACGCAGGGAACAGCCTGAGCAATCCCAATATCAGCGACGCCATCCTGATGCGCAACACTAATAAAGGTTATTCCTATTTCGCTACTATCCAGTTGCAGAAAAATCTGCCTAACCTTTATCTCAGTGCAGCATACACTTACAGCAAAGCCCGTAGTGTAAATGATGGTGGCAGCATTGCGCAGAGCAACTGGCGCGACCGCCCGGTAGCCGGCGACCCGAATGCCAATGTACTGGGTTATTCTAATTACTATATGCCTCATCGTATCATTGCTGCAGCTACCTACCGCTTTACCTGGGCCAAACACTTCGCTACTTCAGTAGGTGTAGTATATGAAGCGGCTCCAAGCGTGAACGGTCTTTACAGCACCACTTCCTACACTTACAACGGCGATGTGAACAATGATGCATCCGGTGGAAACAACGACCTGATCTATATTCCTAAAACCCGGAATGATATCAAACTGGTACCTGTAGGCTATGGCGATAAAACCTACAATCCCGCTACCAATGCGGATAAACGCACCACAGATATCATCTGGAACCAGCTCGATAATTTCATTAAGCAGGATAATTACCTGAGCAGTCACCGGGGAGAATATGCAGACCGTAACGCAGTGGTACTGCCATTTGCAAAACGTATGGACCTGAACATTACACAGGATATCTTTGTATTCAGCGGCAAGGAGAAAACCAAACATACCCTGCGCATCAGTTTTGATATCATCAATTTTGGTAACTTCCTCAACAAATGCTGGGGCATTTCCAAAATACCGAACCTGCCTTCTTTCCTGAAATACGAAGGCCAATACAGGGATGCTGCGGGCAACGCTACCGCAGCCGCCGCCTACTCTTTCCCTTACCTGGATGCAGGAAACCAGATTCCCCTCACCAGTTCATGGAGAGATAATACCGGCACTATTTCCAGGTGGCAGGGGCAGCTGGGGATCAGGTATATGTTTAACTAACGCGGAGTTTGTCTGACTCAGGATTAAACTGATTACGCTGATTACCCTGATTTGATTACTTTGGATTTAAAATGATTTGGGGAGATGTAAGCGGATATTTCGCTTATATCTCCCCAAAATCCTTTAAAATCATTTATAAAATCCCAAAAATAAAATCAGTGTAATCAGTATAATCAGTTTAATCCTGAGTCAGACAAAACCCGCTTACATCTCCCCAAATCATTTTAAATCCAAAGTAATCAAATCAGTGTAATCAGCGTAATCAGTTTAATCCTGAGTCAGACAAAATCCGCGCGGAAAGATTTAACAAATTTATCTGCCATACGTTAATTAGATTTATAGGAACAATAGCGAAGGAAGTATTCATAATCTCCGTAGATCAGGAGCATCAAAAAATCAAAAAAATTACGTCTATGGTCAAAGCATTTATCGGATTTTCAGTTGTAAGTGTAGGT
>NZ_DATMTE010000794.1:0-7551 GCF_035564935.1 Chitinophaga sp.
GAAAAATACATTCAAAGCCGCTCTGTAAGATGCACTGCTACAGTATCTCCGGCTTCTTTCCCCAGTAATTTCCTTAGCGCTACTTTTACCGGCAGTTTATGTGTGCCATCTCCCAAAGCCATAAAGGAGCTTTGAAAGGGATGATGATCGATCGTACCCTTTACTTTTACCAATCCCCGGGTACCAAAAAATGCGACCGAATCCGGCCATATTACGTATGTCCACCCGCCGGCATTGGTACTTTTCTGCAGCGTTGCGCTGAACTGCTTGTTCAGCTTGCCTTTCGCGGGTGCTTCTTTTACTGTTGCCATATAATAAGGATTTTGTAAGATAAAGGTAGGATGATGGAGGTTAGGAGAAGATGGGTTGAAACGACATTCTTAGGGGCGATTTGCGACAAATGATGCGATAGGAAACTTTTGCTTAATTTGTAACAGATCAAACCCGCTATACGATGTTCTGTCTGAAAATTTGTTTGCTGTTATGGGCGGTTTGTCAAACCGATACCAGTACCCGTCACATTACAGACCGGTACCGGGAAATCAATGCCCATATCGGTTCTTACCGGCAGGTGGTAATAGATTCGGAACAACAAAGCACAGAAGGAGGAGAGGTAACCGGTTATTTTTCCGGAGATAGTATTGTACTCATTATAGAAAATGTATTTGGGGAGATGGGAAAAACCAGCGCCGAAATTTACTACGATCATGGCGCCCCGGTGTTTATTTATTCAAGAAACTATCATTACCGCATTCCTATGTACGGCGGTACTTTCAGCAATAAAGATATTACAGTGGAAGAAGACCGTACCTATTTCAAAAATGATAAAATGATCAAATGGATCAATAATAAAAAAGTCCCGCTTACAAAGCGGGACCAGTCTTTTACCACCTGTGAGCAAACCCAGCTGGAATATGCGCAGCAACTGTATACCCGGCTGCAAAAAGCCAGGCTTAACCCTTCATAACACCGCTCAATGCTTTCCGGCTATCGGCTTTACCGGCTGTCATAGCCGTTAAACTATCCAGGAACTTCACCGTTAATTTATCGCCTTCAAACACGCACTGTACCTGGTCGCCGTGCAACGTTTCCACGAAGCGCAGGTTCAGCTGCAGCGTATTGTCATTGATCCAGGTAGCGGTGCCGGCTACTTTGGTAGGCTGTTTGTTTAACCCTGCCTCCGGGAATGCGTAGCGCTGCCGTTCTTTATTCAGTATCCATTTTTCCCAGCCCAGCCGTATGCTGGTGGAACCATCTGCTGTTTGCGTGGTCCAGGTGCAACCCGCCGGAGAGAAATCGAATTGCATGGAGCCCGCATTGAGATCATTCTTGTCCAGCGTCCAGGTTTTGCGCTGGTAGCGGGCCGCCATGTCTTTATTGTTGCTGCCTTTTACTACGGGCAGGGATAAACTGCTCAAACTTGTTCTTAAGGCGGCTTGTTGCACAGGGTCGGCCGGCAGCGTGCCATCGTGAAGTGCGGGTAACAGGTGCTCCCAGATGATGTTGAGAGATTTTTGCATATCGGCGGTTTGACTGGTTACTGCCAGCACCGCATCTTTGTCGGGCATTACGATACAGTACTGGCCAAAGGCGCCATCACCGCGGTATGCGCCATGCCGGCATTGCCAGAACTGGTAACCATATCCCTGGGCCCAGTCGCCGTTGCCCTGCTGCGAAGAGGTTTGGTAACCGGTGGCGTCTTTTACCCAGTTTTCTGTAAGCAATGTTTTCCCGTTCCATTTTCCTTTCTGGAGATACAGCTGTCCCAGTTTGGCAATGTCCGTTGTTTTTACACGAAGCCCAAAGCCGGCCGTATTCAATCCCTGGGGAGAAGTTTCCCAGTCGTACCCCGTAATATCCAGCGGTGCAAACAGCCGCGGCGCCAGGTACTGCTCCAGCGTTTGCCCGGTCACCGCATGGAGGATAGCGCCCAGCATGTAGGTGGCCCCGGTGTTATACAGGAAGTGAGTGCCCGGCTCAAATGTTACCGGCTGTTCCAGGAATGCCTGTACCCAGGTTTTAGTGGATTGGGCCATTGGCGGCAGCGTGTCGGCCCCGTTACCGGTGTTCATGGTAAGCAGGTGCTTCACTGTCATTTTCTGCAGGTTGGGAGATGGATTGGCAGGAAGGTCATTAGGGAAAAAAGAAATAACGGGGCTTTGGATATCCAGCTTGCCTTCTTTTACCAGCATGCCAATAGCTGTGCTGGTAAAGCTTTTCGAGAGGGAATACAGGGAGTGGGTGAACTCCGCTGCATAAGGATTCCACCAGCCTTCAGCTACAATATGCCCATGCCTCAGCAATACGAAACTGTGCCAGCTGATGCCGGAAGCATTAGCCGCTTCAATAAAGGAAAGGATCCCCTTGGACGATACGCCCTGCGATTCAGGAAGGGCATGGGGAAAGGGTGCGGCGGAGGGCTCCCATAATTGTTTTACAGGTCCCAGCACAGGAAGAAAGCCTATCCCTGCAAGACCCATCCCGGCGGTTTTAATGAAATGTCTTCTGGACTGCATTGTGTTCATGGAATTAATGTGAAACGTGGAATGGTTTAAATTAAATATCAGGCCACGGGTGCGGCGTCTTCCGCACTTTTGTGTTTGCCGGTTATTACCAGTGCAATGCCAAACAACAGTACTTCGCCCACCAGCACCAGCAGGTAATACAGGGAATGCACCTCGTATTTACCCGATACCCAGAAAAACAGCATGGCCGAAAAGGAGCATACAATGCCCGTTAGCAAAAGGATCCATTTTGAAAATACCATCTGCTGGTAGGCCCGGTGCACTTCTTTGGTGGAAGGCGTTACATCCGGCTTTATTTTGCCTAGCAGGTAACTGTTTTCCATGGCGTCAAACAGCCAGGCGATCAACTGAAGCCAGGCAAGGCATTCGAAAAATATCTCGCCGGCAGGCGTCATTTTATTGGCCACCTGTATGCACAACAGGAAGATACTGCCATACAGCGCTGGCATGAAAAGAAAATCCACCCACAGCTGCCCGCGAAGTGAGGAAAGCGTGCGCAGTTGCTGCGGAGCCGGCAGTGCATAGATCCCTTTGATCAGTTCAGGGATCTCTTTGCAGGACGCGGGAAACTGTAAATCAATGATGCTGAATTTACGTACCACTACATCAAAAAGATAAAACTGCCTTGCCTGCCGGAGCATAATATAAGCCGTGATCAGCAGCAATGCTACGGAAAAACATAACCAACACCAGGCATTTGAAATAACAGGTTCCATCATTATTTTTTTAGCTGGATTTGCAGATCAGTACGGTCATTTTTATACGTATCCCAGTTGAAGTCCCTCAGGAATTGGCACGCGGCTTTGGCGCCAAGTACAAACATGTCGATCTTATCTTTATCCGACAGGAAAAAGTTCAGCCAGTTGTACTGGTCGGACGACAGGTCCACTTTTCCCACACCCCGCTGGTATACTTCGTTCTTAAGCAGGAAATCTTTATCATAATAGTTACGGATAGTGTTGAACATGCGCCCGAAATACCCGGTGAGCGACCAGCTGAAGGCATTCTCCTGTTTGTCTGCCGGCTTACTGTCGTCCAGGTCAATCCCAAACGATGGCAGCCTCGGCACCTGTACATTGCTGTTGTAAAAAATACTGATCGGGAAATTAGAGAGGATGCCGCCATCTACAAAGCGCGCGGTGGAAGGCGGTTGTGTGATACCGAAAAATTCCTTCCAGGCGGCCTTGATCCGGCTGTCATCCGCCGGGATATCATTGATCATATACGACTCAAAAAACACGGGAATCGACATAGATGCACGTATAAACCCTGCGGGCGATAAGCTATCGATATCCGTACGGAAAAGAGCGCACATGGCCGGGAACTGGATCTTGTTTTGTGTTACGAGTTCGGAAGCAATAAAGGTGACATCTCCCTTCAGGTCGTCCAGCCCGCTTTCATTGGGTACGCGCAGCTGCAACGGCGGGCACACGGCGGCTTTCCTGTTAAGATCGCTCACGGTGGTAACCTGGTTTTCCTGCAACAGCTTTTTGATCCAGTCGTAAAAAACATCTCCCGGGTTAATCCCATATCCTGAATTTTTCAATCGCTTAAAAAGATCGATCACGTAGGAAATGCCCACACCAATTACCAGCGATAAAAAACCGCTGAGAATAAAGCAGATGCCTGTCCAAACGTACAAAGCGGGGAACTGCTTGCTCAGGCCCACCAGCACCACATCGCCGGCTATCAGCAATGCAAATGCCGCCAGCACCAGCAACAGTTTGTTTTTGGCTTTATCGATATAATCCTTTTTCGTGATAAAATTTTTAATCAGCGTGCGCGCAGCAGGATGCCCATCTACCAGCGAAAAAAAATCAAGATCACAGATAGCCTGTAATACCCCGGTCGATTTTTTATCGGACTTATTTTTAATCACCGTAATCAGCGCCGTATTAATGGCGCCCGCGCTGGTGCCGGCCAGCCGGAGGAACCGGATGCCCATTTCTTCCAGGATATACGTATATCCCACAAGGGCAATACCAAATACGCCCCTGCCTTTCTGCACCAGGTTCACATACTGGTGCCCTTCCGCATCCAGCACATCGGATACGATCAGCGGTTTACCACCGCTGCCGGGATCAAAAGTTTTCTTTAAACCGGCAAGCTCGCCTACCACCTCCTGGTGGTTGATAAAATCAGATACGGTTAATTTAACAGGCGTTTTCGAAGGCATAATGTGATGTATAAGGGGTATGCTCTAAATTACTCTTTTTTTTGATTCTTTTATATGGCGGCTATGGTTGCAGAATCGTTACTGATCGATTATATTTAGCTGTTATTATTTTCCACGTTATTCAATATTACCTTTATGTACCGGTCATTCCTGCTATTCATTATTTGTTGTTGCACATTCACTGCCCCGCTCCGGGCACAGGAAATGGCGGAGAAAGCCAACCGGTTTCTCCTGTTGCTAACCAAAATACAACAGGAGAAAACATTGTTCCCTTTCGATACCGGGGAACGATACCATTTTGCCTATGTGCCCCGCGACGATCGCAAAGGCATCTCTGTAAACGAGCTCAATTCCTTACAACGCAAAGCGCTCATGGCTTTGTTGAATACTGCCCTGAGCGAAGCAACGGTAAAAAAGGTAAATGACATCATGCAGCTGGACCTGGTGCTGAAGGAGCTGGAACACCGGCCTGCGGATGATCATTACCGTGATCCCGGCAAATACTTCCTTACCATCTTCGGGGTACCCGGGGCGAATACTATCTGGGGCTGGCGGTTTGAAGGGCATCATGTGGCTTTTAATTTTTCGGCAGATAAAAAAGAGCTGGTGGCAGGCACCCCTGCTTTCCTTGGCGCCAATCCTGCCATTGTACTGGAAGGGCCACAAAAAGGAAAGGAAGTACTGAAGGAAGAAACCTCGCTCGCTTTTGAGCTGCTGCACGCCTTATCACCGGAGGAATTACAAAAGGCGCTGGTAACCACCAAAGCTCCTGCGGAAATTATAACAGGCAATAAAAGAAATGCCATGATCGAACACCCCGAAGGCATCCGTTATAAAGAACTGAGCGCAGCGCATCAACAACAACTACTCGGTCTTATCAGCGTATACGTACATCGCTTCACCAAACTGTTTGCCGATAAAATGCTGAAAGACATCCAGCAGGACGGCCTGGATAATTTGTGGTTCACCTGGGCCGGCAGTACGGTGCACGCATCGGGTAATCCCTGCTATTACCGCATCCAGGGCCCCGGCATCATCATTGAATACGACAACACCCAAAATAACGCCAATCACATCCACACTGTTGTGCGCGACCTGAAAAACGATTTCGGCGGCGATCTGCTACTGCAGCACTACAAGGCCGCACATGAGAAGTAACCCGCGGGCTTTACCTGCCCCGCACACTCTCCAACTCCGCCGCCAGGGCTTTCACCTTGTCGGGGTACTGTGCTGCCACGTTGTGTTGTTCGTTGGCATCGGCAGAGAGATGGTAAAGTTGCGGGGCGCTGTCGTTGCCGAGTTCTATGTTTACGTCGCGGGCAATTTTGGCGCCTTTGGAAGGGGAAATGTATTTCCAGTCGCCCGAAATAATAGCGAGGGTACCGGCATGCGTTACCAGGTAGGGCCGGTTTTGGCGGGATTTACCCAGCAGCTGTTGCAGCATATCAAAACTATCCGGTGCTTCATCCGGCTGGATGGTTTGCCCGGTTAGTTTGGCAAAGGAAGCAAAGAGGTCTACCTGGCTGATGAGTGTATTGGAGGTTTGTTTTCCTTTTACGCCGGCGGGCCATTTAACGATGAAAGGCACCCTGGCGCCGGCTTCAAAGGCGCTGTATTTGCCGCCTCTCAAAGGTCCGGCGGGGTGGTGATTGCCTACCAGTTCCACGGCCTGGTCAAGGTACCCGTCGTTTAGTACGGGACCGTTGTCGCTGGAGAAAATGATCAGGGTGTTTTTGGTGAGCCCCAGGCTGTCCAGCGCTTTTACGATCTGTCCTACGGTCCAGTCGAGCTGCAATATAGCATCGCCTCTCAGGCCCATGCCGCTTTTACCCCTGAACATACTGTTGGGATAGCGGGGTACATGGATGTCGCCGCTGGCGAAATAAAGGAAGAAAGGCTGCTGCTTATTTTTGCCGATGAATTGAATGGCTTTATCAGTGATGATGCCTGCAATGTTTTCATCTTTCCAGCGGGCGCGGTTGCCGCCGCTCATCCAGCCGATCCGGCTGATGCTGTCTACAATGGTTTGATTATGTCCCTGCTGCGGATCAGGATGCATGCGCAGCTTTTCCGGGTTTTCCAGGCCGGTAGGGTCATTGCCGATCTTATGTTTGTAGTTCACTTCAATGGGATCATTGGGATCTGCATTTACCACGTTATGATCTTCTACAAATACGCAGGGGACACGATCCAGTGTAGCGGGCATTATAAAGGAATAGGTAAATCCTGCTTCCAGGGGGCCCGGACTGATAGCTTTGTTCCAGTTGATCCCCGCACTGGCGCCCAGGCCCAGGTGCCATTTACCGATAGCGGCGGTTTGATAACCGGCATCTTTTAACATGCCCGGGAGGGTACGGTGATCCGTAGGAAGGATCAATGAGGCATCGCCGGGAGCGATGCCGGTATTTTTTTGCCGCCAGGGATATTTACCCGTTAAGATCCCGAAACGGGAAGGGGTACACGTAGCGGAAGTGGCGTAAGCATTGCTGAACCGCACGCCTTGCTGCGCCAGTTGATCGATGTGTGGTGTGTGGATCTTTTTCATGCCATAGCAGCTCACATCACCATAACCAAGATCATCTGCATAAATAATAATGATATTAGGTTTTTGCTGCGCAGATACTGTTAGCGAAAGCAGGCCGCATAATAAACCAGCGCCGATTTTTTGAAGAAGTGTAGTTTTTTTCATCAGGATCATTGTTCACTTTTAATCCCCTGGTAACGGTGAGGGGAACCGGCAAAGATGCGGATAAATATAGTTTTTTCCGGTGGAAAGTTTTGGTGAGAGGTTTTAATTTAATCAGGATTAAAAAATATTATATAATTTTGATGGATTGACAACGCATGGTG
>NZ_DATMTE010000795.1:0-4113 GCF_035564935.1 Chitinophaga sp.
AATATCATTTACATCACCAGCAACCAAAAAAGTTACAATTTACTATACATGATCTAAATATTTACCTGGAAGAACATAAAGCGAATGCCACCCGGCCTCATATCCATAGTTTTTACCAGATCATATGGTTTAAGTCTGGCAGTGGTAAGCATTTTGTGGATTTCAGAGCATACGACGTGTTTGAAAATGCGATATTCTTTATTGCAAAAAACCAGGTACATTACTTTGATAACAATTCAAATTACCAGGGTGTGCTCATTCATTTCAACGAGTCGTTTATTGCTTCTCCCAACAACGAAATGGATTTCTTTTTAAAATGCAGCCTGTTCAACAATCCCTATCAGCAACCATCCTGCTGCATAGGAAGCGGTATCCATCAAATCCTTAATGAGTATTTACAACAAATAAAAACAGAACTGCCCAATGTTGAAGCGTTTGGGCAAACAGAAATGCTGAAGGCATATTTAAAGAACTTTTTAATACAGGTACAACGTCAGAAAAATGAGTTTGAGAAAGTACAGGGCAAGGTGCCCTTTATGGTAGATGAAAAACGGCTGCAGTTGGTACGGTTCTCAAACTTAATAGAGGAAAATTACACAAAAGGCTGGGCGGTAGCCGACTTCGCCAGGCTCCTGCACATATCTGCCAGAACCCTGTCCGATCTAACCAATCATATTTTAAACAAAACACCCTCACAAATGATTCACGAGCGGATCATACTCGAAGCACAGCGGTTGCTGCTGCATTCCCATTTAAATGTAAACCAGATTGCCTACCGGTTAGGGTTTGAAGATCCTTCCTATTTCGTAAAATACTTCAGGAAATATACGGCTACTTCCCCTACTGCGTTCAGAAAAGCGGTTGCCTGAATTTCCCCCGGCAGCAGGCATTCAAATACCTTTGCTTAAAATTACCATTTGTTCTCCCATTTGTCTATTTCCCATGCAGGGCAAATACAGAACTTCGACATCGGGGATATTGATGGCAGGCAGGAACAATTTGTATATTTACCGATACCTGTATATAGATTGACTACCTTATGGAAAATATGAATGATTCAAAAGGACGGCGGATTAAAGAAGTGGCTTTCTCTACGTTTAAACTCGGCTGTATTGGTTTTGGCGGCATTGCCGGAATGGTGGCCACGATTGAAAATGAGATGGTGGTTAAACGTAAATGGATAGATCACCAGCATTTTATGGATGTGCTCAGCACTTCTTACATTATTCCGGGGCCCAATGCAGTGGAAATTATTATGCATTGCGGCAAGGAGCGCGCAGGGCGCCTGGGACTGGTAGTTGCCGGCGTATGTTATATTTTCCCGGCAATGGTGATCTGCCTCTTGTTTGGTTACTTTTACCAGCGATACAGTGCGCTCCCGGATGTACAGGGATTTATTTTCGGCTTGCGCCCGGCTACTACAGCACTGGTAGTAGCTACCTTTATCCGGTTGTCGGGGAAAACGCTCAAAGGCAATGCAACGTTGATCATTCTTTGCCTGGCAGTGTTTGCCGGCTCACTGTACGGGCTAAACGAAGTATTGCTGATACTTGGTGCAGGCGCACTTAATTACATTGTAACGCGCATGAGGAACAAAGCAGTGTTATGGAGCGGGTTTCTTTTTGCCCCCGCGTTGCAGGAAGGAGCCAGTGCATTTTCCAGCCTGAAATTATTTTCTATTTTCCTGAAGATCGGCGCAGTATTATATGGCAGTGGTTATGTGTTGTTTGCATATATGGATGAATCGCTGGTGAGAAGAAATCACTGGCTGAGCAGGCAGCAATTAATGGATGCCATTGCCGTAGGACAGATCACACCCGGCCCTATCCTATCCAGCGCTACGTTTGCCGGCTTCCTGATCAATGGTGTCCCCGGCGGTGTGCTTGCCACCGTGGGCATTTTCCTCCCATCGTTTTTTATTTCCTTTTTCCTGCATAGAATTTTATCATCCGCCCGTAAGAGTGATCATTTACGTATATTCCTGGATGGTTTAAGCGCTGCCTCTGTATCTGTAATTGCCGTTGTTGGCCTGCACCTGGTCATGTCTGCCGTGGCCAACTGGCGCAGTGTAGTAATACTGGTTATTTGCCTGGCGCTTGCATTGATATGGAAAAAATTGAGCACCGTTTATATCATACTGCTGGGCAGCATTGGCGGCTACCTGCTGTTACAGCTGTAGATGGTACCGGCGGCATTTGTTTTCATCAACATTTATCATTATAGTGGCCATAACAACTCTTCCATTATGAATTATGATCAATACAAACGGCTGTTTGACGAAATACTGGATAACCCACCGCGCAACAGCATTTCACCAATGCAAGGTCATTGCCTGCCGGTTCGATGCCGGGCATCCAATAAACGGATCACCCTGAAAACTCATCCAACATATCAAATGTGGGAACAAAAAATAAAGTGCCGGTTTTGGGAGTACTGAAATCCAATATCCGGTCATAATTCCCTTCCGGCACGCCCACAAACATATTGGTCAGCATTTTCACAACAGTACTGAAAGTGCTGGCATAAGCAATAAAGTAAGTTCCCATCTCATTGGTGGCCATATTACCAAAAGGCATGTTATCACGAACGATCTTCAGATCATCACCTACATTGGCAAGGGCGGAATGCGCATTAGAAGGTTTCACTTCATCACTCATTTCAATATCATCTTTTTTTGATCTTCCGAAAACTTTCTCCTGCTCCTCTACCGTCAGCGATTTCCATGCTGTAAGATCGTGGAGATATTTTTGTACAAACAGGTAGCTGCCTCCTTTGTAGGCAGGGTCTTCGTCTCCTATCATCCCGAAATACTGCCTGTCGGGCCCATGTGGGTTTTCCGTGCCATCTACAAATCCTAAAATGCTGCGGCTATCCCAATATTTAAAACCATGTACTTCTTCTATGCAGGTGGCGGCGCCGGACAACGCATCTGTGACAACTGCCGCCACATCAATACAATAACTGTTTTCATCTCCCCTGATATGGAAATGCAGGTCGCCTTCAGTGGCTATAGCCGTGTGCCTGGCGCCAACAACCGGCTTAAAATCCGCCAATTCCTTTGGCAATGGTGCAGGCAGCCCAAGCTTATGCCAGGCGCGATAGCTGATCCCCATTACCACACTTGCCTTTGATTCAGGGAAACGGACGTTTGCGGAATTATTGAGATTGCTCATCAGGGCGCATACTTTTTTGAATGCTCCTTTTGCATTCGCATCACCGGTAAAATTCCATACCATGAAAATGGTATGTTTATTTGGATAGTCTAATACGTTCTGTGAATTGATGTTTGCAGGCGCCATAGCTTCGTTCTTTACCTGCCAAAATAGAATATTTTTATATTTTCCAGGATTATTTCCGCATAAAGCTGCTGGTATTATGGCACAAAAAAAAAGACCCGCGTGGTGCGCAGGTCTTCTTTTTGCGTGATTTTAATGCTACTGAGCAGGAGCAAGAATGGAAGCCAGCTTTTGCTGCAACTCTTCTCCACGCAGGTTTTTGGCAATGATCTTCCCTTTCGGATCTATCAGGAAATTCTGGGGAATGGCTTTTACATCATACATCCTGGCCACTTCACTATCCCAGTATTTAAGGTCAGATACCTGCGGCCACTCCAGCCCATCGGCCCTGATAGCTTTTATCCATGCATCCTTCTGCCCTTCCCTGTCTAATGACACGCCTAACAAGGTGAAATTTTTGTCTTTAAACCGGCTATATGCTTCTTTGTAGTTGGGATTCTCCGCCCGGCATGGGCCACACCAGCTGGCCCAGAAATCCAATAGCACATATTTCCCCCTGAAATCGGTCAGCTTTACCGGGGTTCCGTTTACATCGCTGAGCGTAAATGTTGGAGCAATGGAGCCAACTATCACCGTTTTGGCGGCGGCAATGCGGGCGCCCAGCTCTTTTCCATCCACAGAGTTCCTCAGGCGGGCAGAAAGGCTTTTATACAGGGGCTCTATAACCGGGACATTGATATCTGACCCGGCCAGCCAATCCATCGCCATAAGACTCACATAAGCATCGGAATGCCCTTTAACCCATTCTTCCTGAAGCTTTCTTAATTGCTTCATATAGTTGTTCATATTTTTTGAATATTGTTGCTGGGCAGCTTCA
>NZ_DATMTE010000796.1:0-5728 GCF_035564935.1 Chitinophaga sp.
CTGTAAATTTTTTTTTAAGATTTCTTTAATCGAAAACAGGATCTTATTGTTTCTATAGTAAAAGAGGTGAGTTTGGAAGCAGGTCAAAACAGTGAAACAAATCCATTATTGCAGCGGATAGCCTACCTGGTAGGCCGTTACCAGCAGGATGCGCTTACAGCAGCTGAGGAGGAAGAACTGCGTGTATGGCAGGACGCCTCCGCAGAGAACCGTCTTTTTTTTGAGCAGATGACCGACCCGGAGCTACTCCGCGGTAAGCTGTCGCAATACGAACAGTTCGACACCGCCGCCGGTTGGGCTGCTTTCAGCGCAAAGCATTTCCCGGCAGAAAATAACAGGCCGGTACGCCACATGTACCGGTGGTGGAGCGCCGCCGCAGCTGTATTGCTGTTATTGGGAGCAGGCATATATTTTTTTCGCCCTTCCGCCCCGCCTGCCCCGGTAGCGGCGCTCACCACAACGCCGGTATTGCCCGGATCAAGCAAAGCCACCTTAATACTGGCAAATGGTTCGGTAATACCACTGGGCAATGGCGGTATTGCCACGATTAACGTGCCCGGCATCCCTGCACAACTGAATAACGGCCAGCTGCAGTACAACACGCAAAATTTTAATGCGCCAGCCACCCTGAATACACTAACCACACCAAGAGGAGGACAGTTCCGCCTCGTATTACCGGATGGTACCAGGGTGTGGCTGAATGCAGCTTCCGCTATTACTTTCCCCACCGCTTTCAGGGAAGGGAAAAGAGAAGTGGAAATAAAAGGAGAAGCATATTTCGAAGTGGCTGCCATGGCAAAAATGCCTTTTAATGTAAAGGTCAGTCACCAAACAAACATAGAAGTATTAGGCACCAGTTTTAATATCAACGCCTATACAGATGAACCAGGCATTAAAACGACCCTTATACAAGGCGCCGTAAAAATAAATGCAGGCAACAGTTCCAGGGTATTATTACCCGGTCAGCAGGCATTGGTAAAAAGTCCTGGTAATATTGATATCGTAGCGCAGGCAGATACTGCGGCGATACTGGCCTGGAAGAAAGAGGAATTTTATTTCCGAGACGCAGACATCCCCACCGTGATGCGTCAGCTGGCCAGATGGTATGATGTAACAATTGTTTATGCAGGTAATATCCCTGCCCGCCGTTTTCAGGGAGAAATTCAACGCAACCTGCCACTGTCGGATGTTTTGGAAGGACTGGGAAGTACCGGTATCCATTTCCGCCTGCAGGGACGCAGCATTATCGTGGAACCATAGTAACAGCGGGTTTATTTTTTTAGCTATTGTCAACTGAACGTTTATGCACCACCAACTTTAGTTTTTATAATGCTGCCATACGGACAAAAAGAACCGGGGATGCTTGGACCCATCCCCGGTGAATATGTCCGGATGATAGTAGCACTCAGCTTGTACATACTTGAATACTGATTATCCATCCTAACAAATGCAAATCTATGCAATTGAATTATCATGGTAAAGTCCTTTCTATACCCGGACTTTCCCCAACCAAAATTGCACTTACTATGAGATTGACGATTGTTCTCATGATTGTGGCAACGTTAAAAGTATCTGCGGGTGCTTTTGCACAAACAGTGTCTGTGTCGGTAAAAAATGCGCCGATGGAAGAAGTGTTTACTTCTCTGAAAAAACAAACAGGTTACCTGTTCTTTTACGACAGGGACCTGCTGCGCACCGTTAAACCGGTTACCATCAAAGCGGAAAACACGAGCCTTACAGATTTCCTTGCGGAAATATTTAAAGGCCAGCCGCTTGACTACACTATTAAAGACAAAACCATTTTCATTAAGAAAAAAGCGCTGCCCGCAGGCAGCAGCAACAACATCAGCACCGCACCGGAAGCTACCCAGCAACCGGTGACGGGCGTGGTGAAAGATGCCGCAGGTACATTGCTGATCGGGGTAACCGTTAAAGTGAAAGGCACCAACATTGGTACCATCACAGATGAAAACGGGCATTTCTCCCTTGCTGCAGGCCCCGGCGATGAGCTGGTGATAACTTATGTGGGCTATGAACCGTACACTGTTCGCATCGGTAATTACGGACCACTGCAGTTATTCCTGAAACAACAGGCCAGCAGGCTCGATGAAACCGTGGTGATCGGCTATGGTACTACCAGCAAACGCTATAACACGGGTTCCGTTTCCAGCCTGAGCGCGGAAAATATTGGCTCCCAGCCGGTGATGGACCCCCTGGCCGCTATGCAGGGCAGAGTGGCAGGTATGCTGATCTCTTCTTCCAACGGGTTGCCGGGATCCAGCTTTAAAGTAACTATCAGAGGACAAAGCTCTATTGACCAGGATCATAAAAATGATCCTCTCTATGTGATCGACGGGGTACCTTTTTATTCCGAACCACTTAACCAGTTTACCTCTGCAAATGGTAATCAAAGCCCGCTGGCCACCATTAACCCGTCGGATATTGAACGCATCGATGTACTGAAAGATGCGGACGCTACTGCTATCTACGGCTCCAGGGGCGCTAACGGCGTTGTGCTTATCACTACCAAAAGAGGTAAATCCGGTAAAACACAGGCTAACTTCAACGTATATACGGGCGCCAGTAAAGTAGTGAATACCGTTAAAATGCTGAATACACCGGAATACATCGCCATGCGTAAGGAAGCGTTTAAAAATGATGGTAAAACCTATGATGAAGATATTGCTCCGGACCTTACTGTATGGGACCAGCAGCATACTACCGACTGGCAGAAGTTTATGATTGGCGGTACCGGTCATACTACGGAAGCACAAGGCGCTGTATCCGGCGGTAATGAACAAACACAGTTTTTATTAAGCGGCACTTATCATAAAGAAACAACGGTAATGCCGGGAAGCCTCGGCTACCAGAGAGGCGCGGGGCATTTCAATTTAAATCACAGCAGCGCCGATGGCAAGTTTAATATCAACACTTCTGTAAATTATTCTGCCAATAAGGATAATTCACTGGCCAGCGATCTTACCAGCTTCTTCAATATGTCGCCGAATTACCCGCTGTATGATTCTACCGGTAAATACTACTGGTTTGGAAGCGTTCAAAATCCACAGGCTTACCTGCTGCGCCGCTCCGAAATAAACACCAATAACCTCGTGGCTAACAGTATTATCAGGTACACCATCCTGCCCGGACTGAATCTGAAAACAAGCCTGGGATACAATAAATCAAACATGAAACAGGTGCAGGTGTATCCTGACGCCACCTTTAACCCGCTTACTTCCACCGGGAGCATGACATACTTCGGTACTTCCGATATCGGTTCTTACATCATCGAACCGCAGGTAGATTATAACAAGACCATCGCCAAAGGGGATCTGAACGTAATGGTAGGCGGTACCTGGCAGCAAACCATCCGGCAGGGTCAATCGGTAAAAGCAACAGGCTTTTCCAGCGATGCACTGCTGGAAGATCAGAGTGCAGCCGGCCTTATTACACCTAACCCATCACAGTATTCCTTTTACCGTTACACTTCCATTTTTGGAAGGATCAATTATAACTGGGATGGAAAATATCTGGTGAACGCCACATTCCGCCGCGATGGCTCCACCCGCTTTGGCCCGGGTAACCGCTTTGGCAACTTCGGGGCAATAGGCGCCGCCTGGATATTTACCAAAGAAGCTTTTATGAAGAATGTTAGTTTCCTCAGCTTCGGTAAACTCCGTGCCAGCATGGGCCTGACAGGTAATGATAACATAGGGGATTACCAGTATCTTGACAGCTGGACTTCAAATCCCTATCCTTATGATGCTATACCGGGATTAACACCTACACGCCTGGCGAATCCACTGTACAGATGGGAAGAGAACCGTAAGAAGGAAATTGGCCTGGAACTGGGATTCCTGAACGACAGGATCCTCTTTAACACCAATTACTATCACAACATCTCCGGTAATCAGCTGGTGAACGATCAGCTAACGCCACAGGTAGGATTCTCTTCCATCACCGCTAACTTCCCGGCAAAAGTACTTAACAGCGGATGGGAATTTGAAGTGAATACCACCAATATTCAGCGGCCCAACTTTAGCTGGAAATCGTCGCTGAACCTTACTGTGAGTAAAAATGAACTGAAATCATATCCCGGTTTTGAAGCATCTGCGTATAAAGATCAATACGTAGTAGGACAATCCCTGACTATTGTAAGAGGATACAAATTCCTGGGCATTGATCCGGAAACGGGACTGGCGCAGTTCTACAGCAACAGTGGCACTACTACTGATCCCGCAGAGTTTGACGATTATGTAACACTCGGCAAAACAATGCCGGCATTTTACGGCGGGTTACAGAACAGCTTTACGTATAAAGGATTCAGCCTCGATTTCCTGTTGCAGTTTGTAAAACAGGAAGGCCCGCAAATTGGCTATGGATACAGTAGCCCCGCCATCGGTACCTTCGCTAACCAGGACCTGCGTGCATTGGATCGTTGGAAAAACAAGGGGGATATTGCCACTGTTCCCGGCGCCACTACTTCCGCAGGAACAGCTAACTACAGGAACTATAGCCTGTCTACCGCCAGTTGGGGCGACGCCTCTTACATCCGCCTGAAAAATGTATCGGTGAGATATGACCTGTCGAAATATACCAAACGCTGGAAAGTTAACAACGTAAGCGTATACGCTTTAGCGCAAAACCTGCTCACTTTTACCAATTATAAAGGTCTTGATCCTGAAACCCAGGGTATGGTAATGCCACCGCTAAAAGCCTATACCATCGGGTTACAGTTTGGTTTGTAAAGAATATTCCTGTTTTGCAGATAATAAAAAGATTTACCATGAAACGAATTAATATATTTTTAATCGGTGTTCTTCTTCTCTGCGGCAGTTCCTGCAGTAAGTACGTGGATACGCCGTTACCAAAGAATGAACTGCCATCCGGCCTGGTGTTTACAGACGATAAAACGGCTACCGCAGCAGTTACCGGTTTGTATGGCAGTATGTACTCCTTCAACTACCAGTTTGCGAATGTGCTGATCAACTACCTCACCGCTATGCAGGCAGATGATATGGCCTATTATTCCAGCTTCGCGAACTACGATGTTTTTAAAGAGAACAGGTTGCTGCCCAGCAGCCAGTATGTGCAAAGCATGTTTGCTGATCTTTATAGTTATATCTACCAGACAAATGCGTGCGTGGAAGGGCTTTCCACGGCAACTGCATTAACGCCGTCTGTAAAAAACCAGTTATTGGGAGAGTCGCATTTCATGCGGGCTTTCTGTTATTTCTATTTGGTAAATATGTATGGAGATGTGCCCCTGATCACCGGCACAGACTATAAAGTAAATAGTGTGAAATCCCGCGCCCCGCGTGCAGAGGTATATAACACCATTATCAGCGATCTGAAAGAAGCAGTAGCGTTAATGGGAGATGATTATCCTACGGGACAGCATATACGCCCCGATAAAGCGGTGGCTAATGCTCTGCTGGCCAGGGTGTACCTGTATAACCAGAATTGGGCGCTGGCAGAAACCACGGCATCGCTGGTGATCAATGATAACCGTTATTCACTGCTAACAGACCTGAACAAGGTATTCCTGGCAAACAGCGGGGAAGCTATCTGGCAGTTGCAGCCCACCAATGTGCTCGGTGGCCGTAATACCTGGGAAGGGTTTACTTCTACACCGGCTATCACCTCTACCGGCGCCTATGGCACCGCTGTATTCAGATTGGATACCATTAACCTGATCAGGAAGTTCGAGGCCAATGACCTCCGGTTC
>NZ_DATMTE010000797.1:0-2873 GCF_035564935.1 Chitinophaga sp.
TTTAGGCGAAAATATTCGCTTAAATCTCCCCAAATCATTTTAAATCCAAAGTAATCAAATCAGGGTAATCAGCGTAATCAGTTTAATCCTGAGTCAGACAAACTCCGCATCGCCGAAGGCGATCCGCGCTACTCTTCCTCGGGCTCCTCGCTCTCGCCGCCGAGACTGAAGTTCATCATGGTACCCAGCAGGTCGCTGAAGCGGGTTTCGTTTTCCACTACTTTTTTGCTGATGAGGGAATAGGACGATAAACCGTGCAGCACAAATTCCATCAGCAACAGCGCTTCCTTGTTGTTGGCTTTAGGAAAGCGGGCTTTGATGAGATCTTTTAATCCTTCTACTTTGCTGAGGGTGGTATCGTATTGTTTATCGCTGATATCCTGCAGCAGCTGTACGGAGTTGCCTTTGTCGAACCACTGGATTACGCTGCGGTAAGGGTTTTCCGCAGGGGAGCCGGCTTTCTTTTTCTTAAAGGAATCCGGGTTGGGGAAGTAGATGGCAAACAGGGTACGGATGGCTTTGTCGAGCAGGTTGTGGGCCACCTGGAGCGGACCTTCCTGTTCGCCTTCGTATACCAGCTCAATTTTACCGGTAATGGCAGGGATGATGGCCTGCAGATCGGCAATGCGCACCTGCGTTTCCTTTTCCTTGTTGATGATGGCGCGGCGTTCACCGGCACTTACCGCGTTTTCGTAGGCAGCAATAGTTAAGCGGGCGGATACGCCGCTTTTCTTATCCACGTACTCACTGGCTCTCGCCTCAAACGACACCTGTTCGATCAGGCGTTTCACCATATCGGAAATTTGCACTTTGGCTTGCTGGTCCTCATGTATATCGGCTTCCTGTTCGGTGATGAGCAGGGAGTTTTCAATTGTTTTAGGGTAGTGAGTGATGATCTGGCTTTCGATCCTGTCTTTCAGCGGCGTAACAATGGAACCGCGGTTCGTATAGTCTTCCGGGTTAGCCGTGAAAATAAACAGGATATCCAGCGGCATCCTTACTTTAAAGCCCCTGATCTGGATATCGCCCTCCTGGAGGATATTGAACAGGGATACCTGTATGCGGGCCTGGAGGTCGGGAAGCTCATTGATCACGAAGATGCCGCGGTTAGAGCGCGGGATGATACCGAAGTGGATCACCCTTTCATCTGCATAGCTGAGTTTCATGTTGGCCGCTTTGATAGGATCTATATCGCCTACGAGGTCGGCCACGGAAACGTCGGGGGTAGCCAGTTTTTCACCGTACCGTGCGCTCCTGTGAAGCCAGGTGATGGGTGTCTGGTCGCCTTTTTCATCGATCAGGTCTTTGGCATAGCGCGACAGCGGGTGGAAAGGATCGTCATTTACTTCAGAGCCTTCCACTACGGGGATGTATTCATCCAGCAGATCGGTCATCTGGCGGGCCATGCGTGTTTTGGCCTGGCCGCGCAGGCCGAGGAAAAGGATATTGTGTCTTGACAGTAAGGCTCTTTCCGTATCGGGGATCACGGTATCTTCATAACCGATGATGCCGGGGAAGGTGCCTTCCTTGTCCTGTAGTTTTTTGATCAGGTTACGCCTGATCTCTTCTTTTACTGAAACCGGTTTATAGCCACTTTTCTTTAGTTCGCCCAGTGTTTTTATGTTTGTATTCATCTTTGATAATTACGCATTACAAATTGGCAGTAGCTGGTGTCGGATGCGGGATCCGTTTTAACTATGCTGCTGTTTACTATTAATAAAATTTCCTTTTACCGCTTTCAAAATCGCGGAAAAGGAATTGTCCCAGTTTATCGGTGCCGGAGAAAAAGGCTTTACCGGCATTGGTTTCGGTAAATTCCTGTACAAATTTCTGCAGCCACGGATCGGTGGCTACCATGAAGGTGGTGATAGGTATTTTCAGTTTTTTACATTGGGCGGCGAGGTTAAGGGTACGGTTAAGTATTTTCCTGTCGAGCCCGAAGCTGTTCTTATAATACTGTGATCCTATTTTCAGGCAGGTGGGTTTTCCATCTGTGATCATGAAGATCTGCTTGTTCGGGTTGCGCCGGCGGCGGAGCAGGTCCATCGCAAGTTCCAGTCCTGCCACGGTATTGGTATGGAAGGGGCCAACCTGTAAATAGGGAAGATCTTTGATCTCTATCTGCCAGGCATCGTTTCCAAACACAATGATGTCGAGGGTATCTTTCGGGTACCGGGTGGTGATCAGTTCCGCGAGGGCCATGGCCACCTTTTTGGCGGGTGTGATCCTGTCTTCCCCGTAAAGGATCATGGAATGCGAGATGTCGATCATCAGGGCGGTAGACGTTTGCGTTTTGAAGTCGGTTTCTTTTACCTCCAGGTCGTCCTGCTGGATGGAGAAACTGTCGATCCCGTGATTGATCTGTGCATTCCGGATGGAGGCAGTAATATCCAGCTGGTCTACGCCATCGCCAAATTCGAAGGGACGGGTTTCTGCATTGAGCTCGTCGCCCATGCCGGATTTGCGGATATTATGATTGCCTGTGGTTGATTTTTTCAGTTTGCCGAAGATCTCTTCCAGTGCATTTTTACGGATGGTTTGTTCTGCTTTGGAAGTGATTTCAATGGCGCCGCTTTCTTCGTTTTCGCGGATATACCCTTTATCTTTCAGCTCCTGTATAAAATCGCCGATACCATATTCCTGGTTGGTGAGATTATACTCGTTGTCCAGTTCAGTAAGCCATTGCAGGGCCTCTGATACGTCTCCGCTGGTATACGTAAGGAGTTGGGTAAAAAGATCCAGTAATTTCTGGAAAGGTGGTTTTTTGTTCTCGTCCGGGTTGAACCTGGTAAATTGTATTCCTCTCATAGCTTAGCTCATCTTCTGCATTAAATTTACCACTTTTCGGGGAATTTGTCTTGGAACACTGATTT
>NZ_DATMTE010000798.1:0-5916 GCF_035564935.1 Chitinophaga sp.
GCGGTAGCGCTGGCCAGTGGTTTTTCGGGGAAAGAGCCGGTTACCATAAAGCTTGCACCCGGACTGTATACGCTTACCCGGCAACTGCTGATATCTCCTTTCCCTATAAAAAACGATACGGTAGCCTATACCATTGAAGCCGCTATTTTGCCGGACGACAGCGGTTGGCTGCCCTCCAGCATGCCGGTGATACAATCTGTTTCTCCCAACAATAAAAACTACGGGCACTTCGACCATTGTATCGGGATCCAGGTGGAAAGAAATAATACCTGTTTTAAAGGATTGAAATTCCTTGGCAACACCCACCCCGCCGTGGTATACTATTATGCCATTGAAAGGCACAGGCCGGAACTGAAAAACATGAAGATATCGCAATGCTATTTTATTGGCAGTAAAAATGCGGCGCCTATGCAGGGCGCTGTGTTTGCCCAGGGCAGCGGTATTAATATAGATCATTGTATCTTTTATGAGTGCAGGAATGCGCTTTTACTGTTCCTGGATGTAAACGGTTTTTCACTTACCCATTCCATTATTTACGGCGCTTATGAAGGCGCTATATGGTTCGGGAAATATTCCGACTTTGTTTTCAGAGATAATATTATCGCCCATAACAACTGCTTCTGGGTAAGTATGAAAGACTATCAGCCGCATTATGTTTTTGCCAATTCACTGATTACGGAAAATGTTATTGATATGGGTTTAAATAATAACGGGGTGATTGAAAAAGACGGCTCCAATATGCCGGAAACAAACAACGTACAGCGATCAGGCAAAGTATTGCTGAATGAGATCAATAAAGACACCATTCCTGTCGACCATCTGCACCTGTTGCCCGCTTCGGCTGGCAGGGATATTCCCGCGGGGATATTTAAAAACGGCCGCTGATTGTCCATTTCCGGACACCCCTTGCCCATGCATGAACAATTATCGAAAATTGCTATACATAACTGAATATGCTGTGTGCGGCCCGGTTATGGCAGCTTTATTGCGGGCATTTTCACATAACATCATTAATATGAGTCATATTGTAATTCCTATTCCACCGCTCCCCGGCAAACAGGAGATTGAAGTGGAGGTAACGATCAACAACCAGAAGCAGCAGCTGCATTATCGTGTGGAACTGTTTTACTGGGATGATTGCTCCAACCCCATGGGACACCGGGCGGATTGTATCAGTGAAATGCTGTCGCATCATGATCCTGAATGGATGGTATATTATATCGGCGCCCCTACCGATAAGTTTGTGCCGATCACCTTTGTGAGCAAAGAAAGCAGGAAATTATTGCAGATGCCAAAAGTGTAGACCAGCCAATACCTACAGCAAACGTTCCAGCATAGCTTTGCGCTTCACAATATTTTTATAATCCCATTGTATGTTTGCCGACTTTTCGAGCCATCGTTTTAAGAGGTCCGGATCCACCTGCTTTGCATCGGTGTAGCGGGCCTCCGCTGCTTTGAATGTTCCTTCCGGTTGCAGACCATCTTCATCAAAAGACTGCCCGCTCCAAAACAGCAGGCGTACGCTATTTTTCAACTTGCTGTAACCAACAATAGGATTACCATTGAGGAACCAAACCGGGTGACGATGCCAGATGTTAACCCTCTTGTTCATTTTTCTTCCTTTACTTATCTTTCCATTACATTATAAATAATACCCCGGATCAACAGCGCGGACCAGCAACACCCTTATAGATTTTAACTATTGAAAGATAGAAATTAATTGAGTTCATTTATTTCATAATACCGTTATCTTTATCATCCTGCACAGATACAAGGTGCAAGTAATTGTTCACTCAATACAAAACCTGTAAACATGGGAAAAGAATCAAACGACATCAGTAAATGCCCTTTTCATAATGGCAGCATGAAACACAATGTTGGCGGCGGTGGTACCAGGAATCGCGATTGGTGGCCTAACCAATTAAAATTAAGTATCCTGCGGCAGCACTCGCCCTCGTCGAACCCGATGGGCGACGACTTCAACTACGCCGAAGCATTTAAAAGCCTCGACCTGGAAGCAGTGAAAAAAGACCTTCATGCACTGATGACCGACTCACAGGACTGGTGGCCGGCCGACTTCGGGCATTATGGTCCGTTATTCATCCGCATGGCATGGCATAGTGCAGGTACCTATCGTGTGGGTGATGGCCGTGGTGGCGCCGGTTCAGGACAGCAACGTTTTGCCCCGCTGAACAGCTGGCCCGATAATGTGAGTCTTGATAAAGCCCGCAGGCTGCTATGGCCTATTAAACAGAAATATGGCCGCAATCTTTCCTGGGCCGACCTGTTGATCCTTACCGGTAATATAGCACTGGAATCAATGGGCTTTAAAACGTTTGGTTTTGCAGGCGGACGTGCAGATGTATGGGAACCGGATGAAGATGTATACTGGGGTTCTGAAACTACCTGGCTGGGTGGCGATATCCGCTATGCGCACGGCTCTCATGGTGTGCAGGAAGGCCACGGCGTACTGGTATCTGACGATGATGCCGATGGTGATATCCACTCCCGTAACCTGGAAAAGCCGCTGGCTGCTGTACAGATGGGCCTGATCTACGTGAACCCTGAGGGCCCCGACGGCAATCCTGATCCCATTGCAGCTGCGAAAGATATCCGCGATACTTTTGGCCGCATGGCCATGAACGATGAAGAAACAGTAGCCCTTATAGCCGGTGGCCATAGCTTCGGCAAAACCCATGGCGCCGCACCTGCTACCCACGTAGGCAAAGAACCCGAAGCCGCCGGCCTGGAACTGCAGGGCCTCGGCTGGAGCAACAGCTACGGCTCCGGTAAAGGCGCTGACACCATTACCAGCGGACTGGAAGTAATATGGACAAAAACGCCCACCCAATGGAGCAATAATTTCTTCGAAAACCTTTTCGGTTTTGAATGGGAGCTTACGAAAAGCCCTGCCGGTGCACACCAATGGGTAGCTAAAGACGCTGAAGGCATTATTCCCGACGCGTACGACGCCTCCAAAAAGCATCGGCCTACCATGCTTACTACCGACCTCTCTTTACGGTTTGATCCTGCTTACGAAAAAATATCCAGGCGCTTCCTGGAAAAGCCGGAAGAATTTGCAGACGCTTTCGCCCGTGCATGGTTTAAGTTAACGCACCGCGATATGGGTCCCCGTGCACGTTATCTCGGTCCTGATGTACCGCAGGAAGTACTGCTCTGGCAGGATCCTATTCCTGACGTGGATCACCCGCTGGTAAATGAAAGTGATGTTACAGCGCTCAAAGCAAAAGTGCTGGCATCCGGACTTAGCGTATCCGAACTGGTGTCTGTTGCATGGGCTTCTGCAGCTACTTTCCGTGGCTCGGATAAACGTGGCGGCGCCAACGGCGCACGTATCCGCCTGGCTCCGCAGAAATTCTGGGCGGTGAATAATCCGCCGCAACTGCAGAAGGTGCTGAGCGCGCTTGAAGGTATCCAGAAAGAATTTAACGGCGCACAAAAAGACGGCAAAAAGATCTCCCTGGCAGACCTCATCGTGCTGGCCGGCGCTGCGGCTATTGAAAAAGCAGCGAAAGATGCCGGTAATACGGTAACCGTTCCATTTACACCCGGCCGTATGGATGCTTCGCAGGAACAAACAGATGTTGAATCAGTCGGTTACCTGGAACCTTCCGCAGATGGTTTCCGCAACTACCGCAAGTCAAGATCTGCCGCTCCTACGGAAGCGCTGCTGATAGACAAAGCCCAGCAGCTTACGCTTACTGCACCTGAATTAACTGTGCTGCTCGGCGGTTTGCGCGTGCTGAACATTAACTTTGACGGTGCTAAACATGGTGTGTTTACAGCACGTCCGGGCGTACTTACCAACGACTTCTTTATAAACCTGCTTGATATGCGCACGGCATGGAAAGCCCTGTCGGACGACCAGGAATTGTACGAAGGCACCGACCGCGCTACCGGTGCAGCAAAATGGACCGCCACCCGCGCCGATCTCGTGTTTGGCTCCAATGCAGAACTGAGAGTAATTGCTGAAGTTTATGGCAGCGCTGATGCACAGGAAAAATTTGTGAAAGACTTCGTAGCTGTTTGGAATAAGGTGATGAACCTCGACCGGTTTGATTTAGCCTGATATGGATTTCAATAACAGAAAATGGCCATCTTCTATGTGTAATTTCAACATAGAAGATGGCCTTTCCTTTTTTACATCTCCCCTAACGCTTAATAAACTTACGGGTATAACTTGTTTCTTCTGACCTTACTTTTAAGATATAAGTGCCGGGTACCAGTTCGGCAATGTCAATCGATATCCCGGATACTATCTTCAAACGCTGACCTTTGTTATTATATACTTCGAGTACCGCATTATTATTCAGCCCACTCACATAAAGCCTGGTAGTAGCGGGGTTGGGATACAACAGGATATCCCTGCCTGTTTTTAATTTCCCGGCAACCGGGGCACCCTTTTGATATTCAGCAGTGAATGTTTCCTCCACGCCTGTAATCACTGCGCCCGAACTATCAATTTCAGGCAAGCCGTTTTCTTCACGCAGCAACTGGAAAAGATGATCCGGCCGTACTACGATATGGTTTGAATCCAGGGTATTCATCACGTTCTTAAAGTTAGTAGGCTTTACATCCTGCCAGGGTTGGGCCTGTATAATAATAAATCGCGGCGATGCTCCATTCCATCCTGCAGAAGCGGAAGCGATGGCGTCTTTCATGGCCTGCTCCCCGGTACAATAGTTACAGGAAAGCGGCATTCCCGGTAAACGCTGGTTATAAATGCTAAGCGGGCCACCCGTATTCTGGGCGGTTAAACCAAGCAATGAAGGTGCATAAGTAGCAAAGCTCTCCCCAACATTCTGGTTGATGCCACCTGTGATCGTATTCCAGATTGTAAGCACCCCGAACCCCGCTCTTTTATTGTAATCCTCTGTTTTAATAACAAACTGGTTTAACGTATTCTGATCCGGGAAATTATTGGGATACGTATATCCATACCCGGAGGGGCCTGAAATCAGGTTATCATTGTCTGTAGAAGTTTGATGATAATAGTTTAACGCTCCCGGCATAGCGTCGAGCATGGCTGGCGACAGGGTCCATCCCATAGGCACCGAGCCACGATCGGGATTACTCCACAGCTTGCGCATCAGGTGTTCCACGTATTGAAGGTTATCACCGTCGCTTAGTATAAATGCCACATAGATCTTGTTTTTCAGCGTTGGTTTCGGAGGAACGGGCTTAACATGAACGGTTCTGGGCATACCGCTGTGCACCGTTAAATTGGTAGCATAATCACTTGCCACAGTGGCTATGCCATAGCTGGATGCCCGGGTGATACCCGCGCCTTCTTCGGGCCACCAGCCCATGTATACTGACCCTGCCGGCATAGAAGATAAGAAGCTGTTCAGCAAAGCACTTTCACCGCTTACAGCAGGATCCAGCCATATTACGGCGGCCCCCAATGCGCTGGCGTATTCCCGCAGGGAACCCTGGTGCAGCTCGGGGCTTAACCCGATGAGCACGCGGTGATCCATTGTGGGCCAGTAGGTGTTGTACAGTGTTTGATATACCTGAAGATTACTGGTAAACTGGCCCCGCAAATCCAGCAATATGGGTAAATTATAAGGCGCTGCTGTTAACTTCGGTAATAAGGAAGGCGAAGCAATGAGCGCTTTTTTATCTTTTGCAAGCGTTGTTGCCAGGTTTACAGTGGCCGTTTGCGCGGGGTCGTACACAATAAGACCGGATATTTCACTGCGGTATTTTGTGATCAGTTCCCACTTGTCTGTATGTTCTGTCCATGTTAAACCCAGGGATTGCATCCAGGCATATGGTCCTTCTGCAAAAGCGTCGCCTTCATAGGAGAATACACGTGGCTGTGTTATGTTCACAATGCCTTTCAGGGAACTAAACAGGTAAACTTCCGCGGCGGCGTCATTTTGTTGCTGCTGC
>NZ_DATMTE010000799.1:0-13715 GCF_035564935.1 Chitinophaga sp.
ATCAGAACGCCCGGTAAAGGTGAACAGGTATTTTTCAAACCAGGCATAGTTGGCCCTCATGTAAAAGCTGAGCAGCGAATTTTGCCCGGAAACGCCGGTAGCTGGCAGTGTTAAAGCCGCGGATGAAATATTATTTAAATACACATCATCCGGGAAACCCTGCCCACTGGCGGAAAAGGCGCTGCTTTTGCTGATCTGCCAGGAGGTTCCTCCCAGGATATTGATACGGTTATTTTCATTAAACTGTTTATCCCAGGTCAGGGTATTTTCAAAGAAGGCGTCTGTGGTTTGTGACTGGGCTTGCGTGGCCATCCCGTTATTGGAACTTCCGGGCCAGCCTCCGCCGGCTTTGTCGCTTACCTGAACAGTGCTGGGCACATAGTTGGTTTGTTGGTAGTTATTGAAATTTACGGAAACGGCAGACCTGAATTTCAGGTCTTTGAGGATATCATATTCGGCAGACTGGGAGCCGATCAGCGAAAACGTATTTGATTTGTTAATGCCTTTCAACAATGAGAGCGGGCTTTGAAAGCCTTCAAAGCCTCCTGAACCATTTTCCAGCGGATCAAAAACATGTACGCTGCCATCTTCATTATAAGGCTTCATGGTAGGTGGTGCAAAAAGTGCCTGTGTGTAAGCGCCGTTGGTAATGTTGTTGGTAGAAAAGCCATAATCCAGATTGGTAGTGATCCTGAGGCGGCTATTGATCTCATTATCCAGGTTGATCTTACCGGCGAGCCTGGTGTAATCGGTTCCACGTACTACGCCTTCATTTTTGTTATACGACAGGGAAGCATAATAACGCGAACCTGTACCACCACCTCTCACCGAAAGATCTGCGTTGTGGGTAATGCCGTTACGCAACACCAGCTTCAGCCAGTCGGTGTTACCGGTGCCCATGTAGTCCGGATCTGTTAAAATACCGGTGGCAACGGGATCAGGAGGAAGTGCCGGGGTTAAAGAAGCCCTTATATCATTTAAGTTTTTGGCAGCTTCTTTCATGATCATAATATACTGATCCCTGTTCAGCAATTTTTCTTTAATAGGCTTACTGAAACCTGTATAATAATTTGCTTCTACAAAAGGTTTCTGGTTCCGTTTTCCCTTTTTAGTGGTAATGATCACTACGCCATTGGCCGCTCTTGACCCATAGATGGCAGTAGCAGAAGCATCTTTCAGGATATCTATACTTTCAATATCATTGATATTTAATCCGCCCAGGCTATTCAATCCGCGTGAGAAAGAACCTGATATCGTATTGGCAGGATCATCGCCGCCACCCATGCTGCCGAAGCTTTCCACCGGGCTTACAATTTCTGCGGCGCTTTGCAGGTACCTGTTTTGAATCTGCATTTGTACACCGTCAATGATATATAGCGGATCGTTTCCTCCCAACAGGGAGGTACCGCCGCGGATCCTGATCTTGGCAACGCCGCCGGGGGAGCCATCTGCCTGTACCACCTGCACGCCGGCTGCTTTACCGGTTAGTGCCTGGTCTATGGTGGCAAATGGAACATCTTTTACTTCTGCCATGTTAACGGAGGATACAGCGCCTGTCAGATCTTTTCTTTTAGTGGTACCATATCCCACTACTACTGCTTCATCGAGCGCATTATTGCTGTGTTGAAGGGTGATGGTGAGTTGCCGGTGTGTGCCTGCCTTTATTTCCTGGCTGGTATAACCAACATAGGAAATAAGAAGGGTTTGCCCGGGTTCTGCAGGGAGACTGAATTTACCGGCATCGTCTGTAACGGTACCGACAGCAGTTCCTTTAATTTTTACAGAAGCGCCCACCAGCGCCTGTCCCTCTGCGTTCAGGATAATACCGGAAATGGGCTGGGCCTGCACTGCAGGCAAAGCATTCATTCCGGCATATGTGATGCCTGATAATGTATTATCCGGTGATTTTTTTTCCGAGAGGATAATGGTTTTATCCTTAATGAAATAGTCCACCGGCTGATCCTTAAGGATCACCTCCAGCGCGTCGTTCAGCGCCATATCCTGCACGTTCAAAGAAACAGGTGTGGTGCGGGCAAGCATTTCCTTGTTATAGAAGGCAACATAACCGGTTTGCTGCTGAATGGCCGTGAAGATCTTCTGTAACGGCATGTTTCTGGCAGACAAAGTAACCGACTGTGCCAGGCCTGTGGCCTGAACCTGCAGAAATGCAGCTGTTAACAATAAAACGGTTAGTTTCATCGCGATCATCAGTTGTTTGTAAATGCTGCGGTGGTGGTGGATGCTGTGGGCCCATCGCATCATTAATTGTGTAGCGTTAAAGGCTGGCCACCGGACTGGCAGGTCAGAAGACACGGCAATGCGGCAGCCGAAAAAATTAGCAGTTTTTTGCATAAATTGCTATTGATTTGGTTGTTAAATAAAAGTGGTTGACAAGACCTTTTTTAGCCCAACTGGATTGCTAACCGGGAGTGGTTCCAACACTTCCGGTTTTTTAATTCATATGGTTGACTTTAATATATTTTTCTACATACTTTGTTTATTGCCGGTGTACGCGGCATGATGTTGTTTTATAATAAGATTGGTGGTTGAATAGTAACAATTATAACAGGGACAGCTGTTTGTTCACAGGATGGTGACAAGTTTGTTCTCTTTAAGGGAGTACGGTAAGTTTCCTGCCTTCTATATGAAAGTGTACTTTTGATTTTTCCAATATCATTAACAGATCGCTCAGTGGGATGTTTTTGCTCATACCCCCGCCAAAATGAATGTCGGGAATGCCCTTCTCGTATACCACATCAATATCATACCATCGTTCCAGTTGCTTCATAACTTCTTCCAGTGTAGCGTCGTTAAAATTAAACAGCCCGTTTTTCCAGGCGATCGTTTTATTGATGTCTGCATCATCTATTACTTTAATATCTGCAGCTACCTGTGCCTGTTGTCCGGGCTTTAATAAAACATTTCTGCCTTTGGCGCGGATTTTTACAGATCCTTCCAGCAAAGTGGTATTCAGCGTTTTCTCGTTATCGTAGGCATTTATATTAAAATGAGTACCCAATACTTCTATTTCAGCCAGGTTATTAACATTCACCCGGAAAGGCATACCGGCATTAGCTGCTACCTCAAAATAGGCTTCCCCGGTGATGGTAACGTTCCGTTCCCTGCCGGTAAATACCGTGGGATACCGGATGGAACTCGCTGCATTTAACCATACCCCTGTACCATCAGGAAGCACCATATTAAACTGGCGGCCTTTTGGCGTGCTCATTATATTATAAACAATACCACCGGAAGCATTCCCGGTGGGGTGGTAGGTTAGCTGCCCGTTTTTCAGTGCGGCTTTTGAGCCGTTCTGATCGGCAATAACGCCGTTGCCAAGGCTATCCAGCACTACCTGTTTGCCGTCGGCAAGTGTGAGTATAGCCCCGTTTTTACCGGGTGTTATCATTGCCGGTGCGGATTTATTCCCCGCAGCCAGTTCCTTTTTCTGTGTTGCCGTCCACCTGTAGATGCCCAGCGACAGCAGGAGTAGAGCAGCGGCGGCAGCCCAAAACCATTTGCGTACATGAAAAACGGGGCGGGACGGAGCAACCGGGATGCCGGTTCTTGACTTATTCCAGATGGCTTCTGCATTTTCCCTTTTCCACCCCTTGAGGCCAGTCAATGCCCAGTCGCCCGATTCAATGGTCTGTAACGTTTCCCTGTTATCGGGCGAAACCGCCAGCCAGTTGTTCAGCAACAATTGCTCAGCAGGGGATAATGGTTGTTTTTCCCACCTTTTATATAAAACAGCTAATAACTCTTTGTTAAACGACAGATCGGCGTGCATACATATAAAACGACTTCATTGGCAAAGTGCGACAGATTTTCTGAAAAAAACTTTAAAAAACTTACCGGATGACCTGCCACCAGGCAAAAAATACCAGCGCCTGCTCCCATAATTGCTTGCGGCGTAGGGCAGACCTGAGTTTAACCAGTGCCCGGGATTTTTCCACCCTTACATGTGTTTCCGTCATCAGGAGCCGTTCGGCAATTTCTGCGGTAGAAGATTCTTCCAGGAAGCTCCATTCCAGGATCTGCCTGTGTTTTTCAGGTAACTCCCGCATTTCAAGGTAGATCAATTGTAATAGTTCAGCCTGGTACATACTGGTTTCCATACCAGCATCTGAATAGGTATTTGATAGTTGTTGCCGGGCGGAACTCACTACGGACCGGTGTTTGAGATAATCGAGACATTGATTTCGGACGGTTGTATACAGAAAAGAACGGATACCTGCCATAGAGCTGAAATCTTTATGCCGCTTCCACAACTTGTAAAATGCCTGGCTAACAATGTCTTCTGCATCTTCCCGCTGCCCGGTCAGTTTTTCCGCAAAATAACAAAGCGGATTAAGCTGTGCATCAAAAACCATCCGGAATGCCTGCTCATCACCCTGCGTAAACATTTTCCGGAACGATTCCTCTGTATTGAAAAAATTGCTGTTCAAATTGTTGTCATTAGCTCTACTACGTAAACTTAATTAAAATCTTAATGAATTAAAAAGCTCATTTTTAGGGGTTGCCTTACCAGGCCAATTGCTGTACACTGCCGTGTGAACAGTTCCGGCATGGAGAAGCGGACCTGTATTTTATAACAATGCCCCAAAAAGCATTATGCTTTCTGAGGCATTACAGGAGGTTTTTAACCCCGCTCACTATTTTCTGTTATCTAACCCTGTCCGGGTGAAAATACATCCTCGCGTAATCCAACATATATCCCCCCGGGGTTATCAGATACTGCTGCACCAATCCTTTTTCCCCTGCAAGGGGCAACTGCATACCCGAAACACCTGTCCTGCTTTTAAATTCATTGTCTTCAAACGCCCACTGATCCGTGGTACCTGCCTTGGTAAAGCAAAGGCTGGCGGCATCGTCTACATTGGTTTTGGTATTGAAATCTGCTCCCGCCAGGTAATCTACATATATCCAGCTACCGGGTTTTACATTTTTGGCTAAATAAGTTCTGTATTCCATACCGTTGCTGTTATCCAGCCTGTAAAGGAATATGTCTAACGGTGTTTCGCTGCCTGTATAATGAATATAGAAGCCCAGTTTATTGGTAGCTGTATCTGCTGCAGGCGGCTGTATTTCCGTCACTTTGCCATTAATATACAGGAAATTGATGGCCGCCTTGGTACCGTTGGGCGGTAAAGGCTTACTGAAAATAACCTGTTTGGTAACCGTATCAGTTATTACCACTGTTTTCTGTTGTTGTTTTTCCAGGTAGGCATAGGCAACATTAAATTCAAACTTTTCTGTTGGCTTAAGCACTTTATCACCGGCATACACCGTGGTATCTATTGTTATCTGAAGCGCATTTTCAGATCCGTTGTAGCCATTAACTACTACGTGCATGGCTTTCCGGATATGCTGATCTTCTTTATTGCAGGCTATAAAAACCACTGACAGCAACAACAGTAATTGCGCTGCTTTTTTATAATTGATGAATTTCCTCATTTCGTTTGTGTTTACAGTTCTAGTTTTTTAGAGAATCTCATGCTGTTACCCACAGGTGCTTCTTCGAATATATATATTTTGGAAGATGCGGTTGACGCAGCAGGCTTGGGCGCAGTTGTGGAAGTGGCATGCCAGGTGTACTCCGAGCCGGCTGTATAAAATTCGTTGGTGCCTGCCTTATAAATATAAACCAGGAATAATACGGCCGTAGGCTGTCCGTTATACACCTGGCCGGTAGTAGAAAAAGTTGGAATGCTTACAGGCGGTGAAAATTCATTAGGCTTTACATTTTTTATCCGGGTGATCTCTTCAAATACTTTCGGGGTGAAATAGTATTTACCCAAAACAATGTCTACAGGCTCTGCATATTTGGTAACGGTGGGGGTAAACATGTATGATATTTTGATCTTACCATCTTCGAAGGCCGGTATTTCCGGCATTTTGCTTACCTGCCCGTTGAAATAAAAGAACTCGATGGTGGCAGGACTATCTTCCTTTTTCAACGTTTTAGTCATGACCGTTTTGCCGGTCCCTATTTCTGTAACGCTTAGCTGTAATGCAGGCTTATTAACAGGGATCACACATCCTTTGGTGGCGTCGAACTTCCCGGGAGATGCTGCTGTAACCTGGAAGGTATCCAGTTTTACGGACAATGTTTCGTCGCTTCCATTGTAGCCTTTCACATTTACGGCCAGCATGTTGTCTTCATAAAGAAAATCCTGCTCTTTTTTATTACAGGCCAGCAGTATTGTCAGAAAAGTGCCTGTTAATACAGCAAAAAATATATGGATTGTTTTCATTTTTTTGTTTTTATAGCACAAGAGAGATCAGAATGTATAGGCTGCAGTTAAACTAAAAGAGGCGCCTACTTTCCTTACAAACGTTTCTTTATCGCCTATCCTGGTTTTCGTTTTTCCGTCGGCAGTGGTTTCTAAATAGCCTTCTTCGTATTTCTGTGAGAATCCGTATTTCCATTCATAGATATCGGACCATTCGGTGGCGGTGATATAAGATCCTCCCAGGCCCTGCCATTTATCCTGGAGCTTATATGTATCGCCACTATTGAGGTAGAAGCGGTACGGGCTGTTTGTGAGGTTACTCATATTGAATCTGACATTCAGCTTTTTATTCTTCAGGAATGAATAACTGATCTGTGCATCCAGCTGGTTGCGCGGGCGTTCATATTCCACAATGTTTGGTTCCATACCGGTTGCAAAGGTTTTATAACCCATATGGTTATAGGCAACGTTGGCGCCTAAACGATTGCCGGTATATTGTAAACCGAGGTTGTATAATACAGGTACCTGGCCATACAGCGGGCGTTTTTCTTTCAATAGTTTTTTGGTGCGGTAGGAGTAGGTGTTGCCGTAGATGTCATTACTCATTGATTTTTCCGTGTACTCGGCTGCCTGTACGGTAGAGTGCTGGAAGGTAAGATTGCCGCTGAAGTATAATTTATCAAGGAACTTCCAGCCAGGGTAAATGAACCCCAGGCTTTTCCGCAGATCCGCTTCCCAGCCATGTACTTTCGCCCATTCGGAGTTACTGGTGGTAAGATATACACGCATGCTGGCATCCGTCCAGTTGCGATAAAGTTCTACCGGTTTGTCGAAGTATTTGTAGAAATAGCCGAAGGAGATTACTTCACCGGCTTTAGGATACCATTCCAGGCGAAAATCGTAGTGATCTATAACGGTTGACAATACCCCTTCATTGCGGCGGTAGCCGGCAACAGCGGGATCGTAACGTATCATCAGGGAATTTTCAATCAATGCCGGACGCACTACTGATTTTGAATAAGCTGCACGGATATTGAAGTTTTCGAATGGAGTGGCGGTAAGACTGGCAGAAGGCAGGTAGCGCCAGGTTTTTTCCTCTGTTTCCGGGTCTGCAGTGGCGGTTACCAGTTTTCCTGTTTCCGGATCTACATATTTCTTTTTTTCACCTTGTTCTATCAGCTTATCAATACCCAGATCGTTGGCACTGTTTTTTAATTTCTCGTATTTATAGTATTCCGCTCTGACGCCCCATACCAGCCGAAGCCATTTTGTAAAACGGTTGTCGAGCATTGCGTACAGTGCCTGGTTATTGTTTTTGCCCTCATACCCGTTCCTGGAAAAAGCCGCAGGATAGTAGAGCAGGTCTTTCAGCGGATCGTTAAAGTCCAGGAACTGTCCCCATTGCTGCACTGGTACATAAGGATAAACACCACCCGTTTGCACGTTGCCGATTGGCAGAATGATCCAGTCGTACAGGCCATGACGTTCCATAAACTGGTACCCCGCTTTTACAATTTGTTTTTGCCCTAACAGCTTCGTTTGGTAACTCAGTGCACCTTCTGCTATTTTATTGGTTTCCCGGTAATAGTATTGTGCCCTGTTAAATGTTCCATAGCCGGGATTGGTGAGTGCAGTGGGCGCTACGTTGTATACTATTCCATTGAGGGATTTATAGGGATACAGCCAGGCTTCTGTAGCATCCAGCTCATTATTGGTAAGACTGTTGCGGGCCACATTCCATTCAAACTTAAAGGCGCCAAAAGTATGCTCGCCATTGATACGGTTTTGCAGCATATCAATAAACTTCGGACGGTCGTATTCACGGATTTCAGGAAGCTCGCCCCCAATTTCATTTCCCCAGCCTACAATCCGGGAAAACTGGTTATTAAAAACACGGGAATAGAAATTGCGTAAAGTGATTTTGTGATTTTTTGAACTCCAGCCCACATTAAGCAATGCTCCCCAGGAGGTAACAAAATTATATTGGTTGGAAAAGGTTCGTTGCAGTTCTTCACCCGTTACGGCATCGTACCTGGTATTGCCGATCTTTTCCCAGTTCCCTCTTTCAAAATGCGGGATATCGTCGATAGATTGCTCATTGCGGTAACTAAGGGAACCTACAAAGCCAAAGCGGCTGTTTTTGATGTTGTAATTGCGTCCCAGGCTGAACTGGTAGTTTTGTCCGGGGGCGGCTTTGTAAGTTCTTGTGCCAAGGCGTTCAAAGCCGCCTATTCTTTTATTTTGCCCGGCTATCATAGCCGGGGTGATGGGCGTTATACCCGGCGATGGTGTGGCGTCAGGATCTGTTAGCTGATAATTTGCGTTGGTAAAAACCATCAGGTCTTTGGGAAAGTGATTCCTGCTGCCGTCATCAAACCCCAGGTAGTCGTTTTTTCCACGGGCATAACCCAGGAAATCTTTACCGGTGCTGCCGGAAATATATTTTGTGCCGGCGCTTACAGTAGTAAAATTTTCGTTGGGGATGGCAAATGTATTCACCTGTACGAGGCCCCCGCCAAAACCGAAACTCATATCGGGAGTGGCGGTTTTGGATACGATCACATTATCTATCAGGTTGCTGGGAATAATGTCAAATTCGAAATCGCGCACCTGCACATCTGTACTGGGTAGAATAGCGCCATCCATCATGGCTACATTGTAACGCTCAGCTATACCACGTACTACAACGCGGCGGTTATCAACAGTACTGACACCTGAAATACGCTTCAATGTTTCACCTACATTTTTATCCGGCAGTGCTGATATCTGTTCCCTGCTGATCCCGTTTATAATGCCCGCTTCATTCTTTTGACGCGTGTATAGCGATGCCGTGGATTCTTTGCTTGCGGAAGAGGTGATCACAACGCCGCTTAAAGTACCTTTCTGGCGCTTCATTGTCACATTCAGCTGAAATGCCTGTCCATCTTTTACTTCGATCTCTGTTACAAGTTTAGTAGAATACCCGATGGAGCTGATCTGCGCCTGGTATTTCCCTTTTGCCAGGGGAATGCTGAAGGAGCCATCAGCTTTGCTGATGGTACCCAGGCTGCCTATACGGATGGTTACATCCGGTAATGGCTCTCCCGTTTCGTCGTCAATGATTTTTCCGGAAACGCGGCTGTTTCCTGTTGCTGCAGCGGGTTCACCGGTGGAATTGACAGGCGCAGCGGAAGGTTTAAGTATAATAGCGCCATCACTGATACTATAGGAAATGCCGGAAGTTTTACGCAATATTTCCAGCACTTCCTTAATGGAAGGATTTGAATGGTTGAAATGCAGGATCTTTTCCAATTGTTCGCCAACCTCTTTTCCATAGGTAAACTGGACAGGTTCAATTTTTTCTATTAAAGCAAGCACCTCTTTCCCTTTTATATCTTTTTTGGGAAGTTGGATAGATTTTGATATTACCTGGGCCGAAGCAGGTGCCAGGGCAAGGAATATCGTACTGAATAAAAAACAGGTGATACTGAGTATCGTTTTTTGCATAACTTTATTAATTAAATGTTACAGACTTCTTATTGGAACTGTGCGTTTAACAATGCTGCGCCGGGGGTGAGATACCAGCGTAGCGTAATTCCGGTCTGAAAACGCAGACCGGTTTTTTTATCTCTTTAATCTTTCATTCTGATCATACGCGTATAGGCATTTAGATGTGTTAATAAATAATAACCCCGTTGTTTTCCTTTTTATACTGAAATCCGAGCGTTGCTGACAGCAGGGAAAGCGCTTCGCTGAACGACCGGTTTTTGATCCGGATAGTTACTCTTTCCTGTTTCCATTTTGTACCTGTAATGGTTACAGGCACATTATACCAGTCGGAAATAGATTGTACTACCTCTTCAAAAGGCGACTGGTTAAAAACCATTCCATTGTTCCACCATTCGCAAAGCATGGCGGCATTTACTTCGTCAACTACAAAGTGCTGTTGCTGTACATCATACCGTAACCGTTTCCCCGGAACAAGATCGGCCAGTTGCCGGCCATCGTATTGTACACCCACTTTGCCCGTGCGTACAATAACAGCTGCATGGAGGCTGTCCCGTGCAGTTACTTCAAAGGAAGTCCCCAGCACCCGGGTCCGTAGTTTACCCGACTGTACATAGAATGGCCGTGAAGGGTCAGACTTTACTTCAAAAAAGATTTTTCCTGAGAGTATAACAGCCCGTTCTTTGGTGTTGAAATCGTCGGGAATAGCCAGCGTGGCGCCGGGGAAGAGATGGGCAATACTGCTGTCGGGCAACTGCACTGTTTTATGGGCGCCCTTCAATGCAACAATGGTTTGTACAGGAGTTGGTTGCTTTCTTAATAAGGTGGTATTTAACCAGATGGTACAGGAAGCAACCACTATCACAGCGGCAGCATACCCTATCCATGAACGATAGTTAAACAGGGAATATGATCTGACAGCTTCCCTGGTTGTTGCGGAAGGTTGCCAGTTTGTATGATGTATAAATGATTGCCAAAGCGCAGTACGGATCGCCTGCTTATCCTGTTCCTTTAATGGCCGGTCATCTTCAGGCCGCGCCTGCAGCCATTTTTCGATCACCTTTTTTTCCTGGTCGGTTGCCGTACCCTGAAGGTACCTGTCAACCATTTCCCTGATTGCTTCTATATTCATATAACCCGGAATTTTTTAGGTTCCTGACTATATGCCTCAAAAACAAGGATTTTAACTATCGGGGTAGTGTTACCAAATTATTATCAAAAATGGGTGGGTTTAATTACCGTGTAGAAATATGGCAACAAGAATTGCTTCTTTTAAATGCTTTTTTAGTTTCTGATAACTTGAATTAAGTTGATTACGAACGGTTTGTTCAGAGATATTCAATAAACCGGAGATTTCTTTTACAGAGAGATGCTGTTCCTGGCGTAACCGGTACACCTGTTGCATTTTTTCGGGTAACCTGGTTATTTCATTTTCCGCTAATGCCTCCAGCTCTTTTAAATGCAAAGGTGTTATATAGCTGGTTAATTCGGGTAAGATGTTTTTCCCGTATTCCAGGCTCCTGCCGGTAATTTTAGCGGCCCGGGAAAAATGGTTCAGTACTTCATATTGAACGGCGGTATGCAAATAGGCGGTCAGGGTGGTTTCGATATCCAGGGAAGCCCGTCGCGACCATACGCTGATCATTACTTCCTGCACCACATCCTGCGCATCGGCTGTTGACTTTAACCGGTTAAAAGCATACACATACAGCCTTTCCCAGTACCTGTCGAAAAGTGTTTTAAAAGCAACACCATTGTCTTGCTTTACCTGGAGCCACAGATCTAAATCGGTAAGTTCGTTCAATACCATTGAGTGCAGAAGTACAATAACTGCAAAATTATATGGCTTTCCTGCAAATAATAAATTTCTGAATGGGAGATGACCACCGTTTTTAACCCTGCTGTGGCCCGGATTAGGCTGTGGTGCCGCCTGCCGGGCCGAATGTTATCTTAGTATTAATCTACGGAAAAGGAAAATCAAAGGGATGTAAGGTCCCGGTTCCGGAGGGCGAATGCAAAGTCCCTGCTCATGATTCCGCTAAATTTCAGTTAATTTGCTGCCTGCAAACAAAGCCTTATATATGCGAAACCTGTTGATGATGCTGACCGCCTGTGTCGGCTTTTCTTTTATCTCCTGTAAAAACACACAAAAAACGCAAGCCGGTAACCAGGGGCTGGTAACAATAATGAGCGTACCTGCCACGGTAAAAGCCGGGGAGCCTGTTATGCTGAAATTTACGGTGTATAACAATTCCGGCAAAGAAATGCAATTTTGTAAATGGCATACGCCCTTCGAAGGATTTATGTCCTCCTTCCTGGATATCCGCAGCAATAACAGCCCGGAAGTACAATACAGGGGTATTATGGCCAAAAGGATCATGCCGCCCCCTCCTGCTGCTTATATTAAAGTGCCGGCCCACGACAGCGTATCCGTGGCAATCGACCTGCTTAAAGGTTATAACGTGAGCGCTCCTGCTCAATATAAAGCGGTTTACCAGGCCGGTGGGATGAGCGGACTTAATAAAGTGAATGAGGTGAGTTTTACGGTAACGGAATAAATATTTTCCGGATCTCGTAAATCTTTTTCCCGTTTTCGAAAGCTTTTTATACCAGAAAACAGCAAATTGCAGCCTGAATTTCCAGCAAAATGCGCGTAGCCGACAAAGAAGCTCCTATCCATATAAAGCAAACAGGCAAGGAGCCGGATACGGCAGACCGGAAACACCCCTCGTATCCGGAAAAAAGCAAAAAGAAGAAAAATAATGGCAAAAAGCAGTCTTTTTTCCGGAAACTGGCAGGAGTGTTACATCTCTGGTTGGGCCTTATTTCCGGGATAGTCATCATTATTGTGGCGCTAACCGGCGCCATCTATGCTTTTCAGCCGGAGCTGACCGATGCCTTCCAGCCTTACCAGTTTGTGGAAAAAGCTGCCGGCCCTATGCTGCCCGTTTCAAAGATCAGGTCCATTGCCGAAAATCAGCTGCCGGGAAAAACGGTGAGCAGGATCACTTTTTCAGGGGCAGAGCGTTCCGCAGGCGTCAGCTTTAATAAGAAAAAGGAAGGGTACTATTATATGGTATATATAAATCCATATAACGGGAAAGTGCTGAAGGTAAAGGATATGGACCGGGATTTTTTCCGCCAGGTACTAAATGGCCATATGCATCTCTGGTTACCGGATCCGGTAGGCCATTATATTGTTATATATGCAGCCCTGGTTTTCGGTCTGATCATAATTTCCGGTATCGTTTTATGGTGGCCCAAAAAGTGGAACAAATCGGCCAGGAAGCAGGGCTTTTCGATTAAACTGAACGCATCTCCCAAGCGGCTGAACTACGACCTGCATAACGTATTAGGATTTTATGCCAGCTGGGTGATGATCTTCGTGGTGTTCACCGGTTTGGTTTGGGGATTCGATGCAGTGCGTAATGCAGAGTACTGGGTGTTTAGCGGTGGAAAGAAATATCCCGCAAAAGAAAAAGTAGCCACGGTAAAACCTCCCCGGCAACAACATGCCTTCGACGGCGATCCGCTCGACCGGATTGATGCACAGGTCAGGGAGCGCTATAATATTGGTATTGGAAGAACACAATTCCTTTTCCCTTCCGGGGAAAAAGGAAAGGGAAACCTTACCGTTCGTTATTTTCCTGAGCAAAAGCGCAGTTTCAACGCGGATTACCTGGTGTTTGATCCATATACCGCTGTGATGTTACCTGCCGGAGTGCGCGGGAAATATGCAGATGCAGATGGCGGCGACAAGGCCAACAGGTTGAACTATGATATACACACAGGCGCCATCGGGGGGCTTCCCCTGCGGATGGTGATCTTCCTGGCAGCGCTGGTTACCGCGTCATTACCCGTTACCGGGTTTTATATCTGGTGGGGAAAGAGAAAAAAGAAATAACAGCGCCTGTTCCAACCATCACCGGATAAGCAATTATAAACAGGTAATACCCGTTTTTCATGAGGGCAAAACAAACGGGGCTTCATCCC
>NZ_DATMTE010000800.1:0-1795 GCF_035564935.1 Chitinophaga sp.
GTTGAAATTAAAACTTTGCAGATAGGCTGGTTGCTTTAATGAGCTGTAAAAGTTTTCAACATCCAAAGGATATCCTTTGTAGTTCCAGATTAAATTGCCGGAGGCATCTGCCAGACCAGGCAGATTGGGAGCTAATACCACGCCCCGGGTACCCCCGTAACTTGCTGATTTGTTTTGATCATACCCGAAGTCTGTAACCAGGTCAAGTGTAAAACGTTTGTTTGTAGTAGCGTTGTGTAAGGCACTGTGTAAGGTAAACCGCTGGTCTGAAAAACTGCCGGGGTAGTTGTAGTTGGAACGCGTATACCCGGTAGCAACCAGGAAAGTACTGGAGGCGCCACCGCCGGATATAGTGGCATGCAGATCGGTATTATTGGTTGTTTTCCCGGCAATTATCTTTTCCCAATCCGTATATTTATTCTGATCGAAAATTGTCAGGTCAGGCGCGTAAGCAATATCGTAGGGATCATCAGAAGGCGTTAGCCCATCAGCGGCGAAAGCCTCTTTTCTCAATTGAAGATATTGTTGTGTGTTTAACAGCTTTACTGGTCTTGCAACGTAATTAAGCTGGGAATTGAGATTGAGGTCGAAAGTGGTTTTTCCTGATTTCCCTCTTTTGGTAGTAATTAAAACAACACCGTTAGCGCCCTGGGAACCATAGATAGAAGTGGCACTTGCATCTTTAAGAATAGTGATACTTTCTATATCGTTGGGGTTAATGCTGTTAAATGGGCTAAGGCCGGTTGCCTGGCTTACACCTCCGCTAAAAGATTGTGCCGTAGCAAGATTGTTTAATTGATTGATATTTACATTTTGCGGTGCAAAGGGTACGCCATCTATAATGAACAGCGGCTGGTCGTAAGGCTTTACCTGGAGTGTAGTACCCAATGTGTTCTGACCACGCACCTGTAACAACGCTGTTGAGCCGGGCACGCCATTAGTGGCGGTAACCGCCAGCCCGGGAACCTGCCCCTGTAATGCCAGTAAAGGATTGGTTACCGGCTGCCTTGCAATGGCAGCAGCGGAAACAGTGGCCACCGCTCCGATGCTGAAGCGTTTTTGTTCACTACCGTATGCAATTATCTGCACTTCATCCAGTTTGGATTCCACCAATTCCAGTATAACATCACCAAGATCGGCTTTAGCTTTTATCTTTTTTGTTAAATAACCTACATAGGAAATTTCAAGTATTGATCCCTCATCTACGTTGGGAATATAAAAGGTTCCATCTTCCCTGGCAATTATTGTTTTGGCGGTTCCCATGATGGTAACCGTAGCCCCCGCGAGCTTAACACCGGCTTTATTCATAACAGTACCCCTGACATCTATACTTTTGAACGGGGCTTCCGCCGGCGTCTCTTTTGATTCAATTGCTGCCACTGTTGGGTTAGCAGCCCTTATCCTGGAGATCAGGATATTCTTGTCTTCAATCCTATACTTAAGTGTTTTGCCATCCACTACCTGGTTTAATACTGTTTTTAAATCTGTGTTCCTGAAATTTACATCGACTTTTTTGCCGGGATCGATCAAATCCGGGGAATACAAAACCTCGTAGCCTGTTTGCAGGCTAATCTGGTTGAATATCTCTTCTAAAGTCGCACCTTTTTTGTTGTACGTAACGGTTTGAGCAAACGTTACAGCACTAACGTGAAGCAGGCTACCCAATAAGAGGATGAGAGTTAAGTTCAATCGCATTATCCATTTCCTCCTTTCTGCAACATTCATCCGGTGATAAACCGTAATGAGTTTCAATAGTAGTTTAGGTGCGTGACCTTTCGGCACGCACAAAATTTCA
>NZ_DATMTE010000801.1:0-1811 GCF_035564935.1 Chitinophaga sp.
TGATAGCCACAGGCAGAGGCCCTAATCGTTTCCCCCTGCGGGATAAATACACTTATGAGGCCGTAAACCTGCGGGATGCCGGCAGCGTAAAGCAACTGGTGGAAAAGCATCAGCCGGATATCATTATTCATGGCGGCGCTATGTCGCAGGTAGATGACTGTGAAAAAAATAAAGATGCCTGCTGGGACACCAATGTAGGAGCTACCCGTTACCTGGTGCATGCAGCGGAAAGCTGTAATGCCTTTTTCATTTTCCTGTCAACCGATTTTGTGTTCGATGGCCTGCAGGGTCCTTACAGTGAAGACGCTACCGTGAACCCTATTAATTATTATGGTACCAGTAAAGTGGCTGCAGAGCGGCTGGTAATCAACAGCAAACTGCAATGGGCCATTGTGCGTACCGTACTGGTATACGGCGTGGTAGCAGATCCGCATCGTAATAATATGATCACCTGGGTGAAAAATAATTTGCAGCAGGGTAAAAAAGTGAAAGTGGTAGACGACCAATGGCGTACGCCTACTTTGTGCCACGACCTGGCGAAAGGTTGTTTGCTGATTGCAGATAAGAAAGCCGCCGGTTTCTTCAACATCTCCGGAAATGAAATTCTCACTCCTTATGATATGGCCATTCAAACGGCTGAATACTTTAAACTGGATACTTCCCTCGTAGAAAAGATCAGTGCCAAAACGCTGGCACAACCTGCGGCCCGCCCTGCCAAAACAGGGCTGATAATAGACAAGGCGGCCAAAGAACTCGGATATCAGCCCCGCACTTTTGCAGAAGGACTGGAAATTGTGGCGGGTGAAATAAAAGCCTGACGGCTAAAACTCAAGAAATACTTTACTGCCGAATATCTTCCTTACACTATCCCTTTGAATGAGGGTATCTGCTGCCATTGAATGTAGTTCCACCGCGGTTCTGAACATACTGTCCCGTTTGTAGAGCACCAGTGTTTTCCCCCAGGCAGCCTGCTTTTTCTGCATTTTTGCAGCAGCGGTACTATCCTTATACCTTTCCACTACTGCATAGTAAGTAATAGGAGTAACTGCCGCCTTTGCGGTAGAATCGGCCAATGCTTTTTGCAGGGAATCCGCAGCAGCAGCGGCTAACTGTTGCTGGGTGGCAATATTATTATCCGGCAATGCTTCAGACTCAGACACCGCTTTGGATACGCCGGATAAATACCACCAGGCCGCCAGCCCGATCACAATAGCTGCAACAGGAATCGCCGCCCACCACCATTTAAAGCCGCTTTCTTCTGTTACGGCTTCCAGTGTATCTTCCACTTCTTCTGTCATAATGGGTTCCAGCGCTTCAGGGGGCGCCGGCGGAGTAAAAGCAGGTGTTGTATTGGTGCTGCGTTGATCTGCTGCGCGTTCAATGGGTTTGATATCGAGCGTATCCTTTTCCACCGGCAGCTCTTCTGCATGAAAGAGAATGTTGCCGGCGAAGTCGCCCTGCAACTGCCCTATACCTGGCAATATCACCGGTTTACCGGATTGAAGATCCGCTTTCAGTTCCTCAAGGTATTTTTCCAGTTTCCGTTGTGCTACAGCGGGTACCAGGTTCTCTTTAAGGGCTATCCATTCCACACAGGACCCATCATCCTGCCATTGCCGGGTAAACATCACCTGTTCACGGGGCGCCGTAAGCGTTTGTGCGTGGGTGTTATAGTGTGCAGGGAAATGCTGCACAGAAAACGTTCCCAGCTGTGGTACCACACAAACCCGCTGTTTGAACAGCACTTCCTGGATGTATTGCTGAAGTATCAAGTAGAGCAGTTTTTAGTGCGAATGATTAAAGCGAATTTT
>NZ_DATMTE010000802.1:0-15917 GCF_035564935.1 Chitinophaga sp.
CTTACGATCTTGCAAGATGGCGGTCCCTGTGCTGCCGTTGTTTCTACTTACCCCCAAACCTGTAGCTTACCCCTCCCATAAACACCCGGCCGGGTTGGGCCGGCATCAGGTAATCGGTGTAATTACCGATATTATCTATAGAAAATTTAAGCAGTAGTTTTTCCTTCAGCAAAGGTTTTTGAACAGAGAGATATAAGAGTGTATATCCTTTTACAAAGATATCGTAGTTGTCGATGTACCCGTTATTGTCGATATCCAGGAAGCCATATTTGCTGCGATAGCTGGCCCGGAGGGAAGTGCGCAGCGCCCATGGGCGAAAGGTGTAATATACCTGCATAGTGGCCATATGCCTGCTCCTGTTTGGCAGGCCGAAGTAATCGCCGGCAGTGGCGGCACGGATGCCATGATCAGAACGTACTTTACTGTAGGCGCCTGTACTGTTACGGATACTGTCTTCCACATCGCGGCTTTTGGCAACCAGGTACTGGTAACCGCCGGTTACCTTTAATCCCGGCAGGGGATTCAGTTCCAGTGATGCTTCCAGACCCGTGGTATAGGCTTTACCGAGATTAAGATAGGAGAACAGCTGTTGCCCGTTCCGCATAATGCCCACCTGTTCTGTATTGATAAGGTGACGGATGTTGTTGTAGAAACCATTTACAGAAAACGTATAGCCCTCACTGATAGTGAACCGGCTACCCAGGTTCCACGAAACAGATGTTTCTGCCTCCAGTGCTTTCACCGAAGCAGCATTGCTCCATACGGATTGTACCAGTCCTGCTTTCTTCAGGTCTTCCACGGCAGTATTAAAAATATTGGCGCCCACCACCGTGTATCCTTGGGTGATGTTAGTGAATACCTGGTAGGATTGTGCATAGGTAGGCGCTTTAAATCCCTGGCCCACGGAGCCTTTCAGCTGCCACCATTTGAATGGGGTATATTCCACACCGGCAGTGGGATTCAGCTTACCGCCATACAGGCTGTTGCCGTCGTAACGTAAACCTGCTACCAATGCGTATTTCCGGTTGGCGTTGAAGTTGGCCTGCATATACCCGAAATAGTTTTGCTGATCCGGGGCGCCGGCTACGGTGTTGTTGCGCATGTGCAGCAGTTCTCCGCCAATACCGCCGGTCATGCCCAGGCGGCCATCATAAAATAACCTGCTGCCTTGTACTTCCAGGCGCTGTATCTGCTGGGAAAACCTGTTTTCCTGCAGCAGCTTCCCCGTTTCTATGATCTGTACATCCTGGTTGGTACCATAATGGGTGAAATAATACCGGGTGAGCAACCGCGTATGCTCGTTTACGTTAGTTCGTAAAGACAATGCCGCGTTTATATCCGTTTCATCCAGTTGATCGCGGAAGGGTTGTGTGCCGTAGGAGCGCGTCATGGTGGAATGGCGGTTGGCCGCTCTCGCACTCAGTTGTAATGTATGGCGGGTATTTAATTGCCAGGACGCACGGGTCTGACCACTGAAGCTATGATAGGGCGGGGCCGTTTGTCCATCTTTCAGATATTCGGTATTCACATTAAATCCATCCGTCCGGTAATAATCGGCCGATAAATGAACGGTACCCTTTTTATGTGCAAAAGGTGTTTCCGCAACAGCACTTACATCGGCTGTATTGTAAGTACCATATAGAACAGACAATGCGGCCTCCGGTTTGTGTACATGCTGCCGCGTAATGATGTTGATCACACCGCCCAATGCCTCGCTGCCATAAAGACTGCTGGAGGCGCCTTTGATAATCTCAATGCGCTCAATGTGCTGAACACTGATACGGCTGATATCGAAGTTTTCGTTGAAGCGCCCGGAGAGTGGTAAGCCGTTGAGCAGCACCAGCACATAAGCTGAGCTGAACCCCTGCAGCTGTATACCAATGCTCCTGTTACCGGCGCCGAGATCACTTACAATAGCCATTCCGGCCTGTTCGCGTAACACTTCATCGAGGCGCCTGCTACCCATAAGTTGAATGGTTTTGGCGTCTATAACAAGGGTAGGGGCCGCAACTTTTTTTATATCAATAAGATCATCCGTTTTTTTGTAGTAGTGGGCGTGTACATCGATGCTATTCAACTGCTGCACTTTCTCCAAACCGGCTGTATCAGCAACGGGAGCGGTGGCATAAGTACTTCCTGCGAAGAGCAGGAAAGCGGGAAGAATGAATCTGGTACACATTTGTTCTCTGGCGCTTTTAAGATCACGCAAGATGCAATATTCCATCCTCCACAGATGGAGAAAGTATTACCCGTTACGGAAAGCGCCCTTCCGGCGTGGTAATCAGGCAAGGAAAAAAAGTTACCATAAACGGAAAAAGTGAATTGTCAGATATCGGATGACAAAGGGTCTTCCCGTATTCATAAAAGAAGTTCCTCTTTGCGCAAATGCTTTGAATCACCAATGATTTAATATTGCCTTGTTCTTGTATTCTGAAATTAATAACAGTACCATTGTCTGCAGCAGCAAACACCCACAACAAACTATTCAACGCCTGCCCGTTCAACATCCTCGGGGAGGAAACGCTCAGGCAGCGGAAACGTGCGCTCAGTCAACACGGACATATTGGTACCATCCAGGAAATGTACAGCCCCGACGGTATTACCCTGGGGTACTACAGCCTGAAATCTGAAAAAGGCGGCAGCGTTGTTTTCAGTAACCAGCAGCCATTTCTGCAGCTAAGCTATACGCTCAGCGGTAATAAAAGTTATTATGTAAACAGTGGTAAAACAGTACTGGCCAGTATGGGCAGGCAGCAATACAATTATCTTTTCTTCCCTGAACAGGAAATCCAGCTGAGCTGGCAACCACAGGAACCATTAGAAATATTTGAACTGGGCGTAAGCCCGGGGTTGCTGCTTAATTTTATGCCCGAAGAACATCCGTTGTTTGATGTTTTCCAGAAAAGCGTACAGGATAATACACCGGCGCCGCTCAGTAAAAACAATCTTCCTTTGCAGGCCAATATCAGCACCATTCTTTTTGATATGCTGAATTGCCCGCTGGAAGGGCGTTACATGCAACTGTTCATAAAAGCCAAAACGATAGAACTACTGGCTATACAGCTCACGCATTATGAGCAGATGGCGGGTGTTTCAGTAAAAGATTCTTCTCTCAGGAAATTAAAGAAAGATGATATAGACAGGATGTACCTGGCGAGGGATATTATCACGAAGAACATTAACAGTCCATGTACGCTGATCGACCTTTCCCACCAGGTGGGCACCAATGATGCTTATCTTAAAAGTCATTTCAAGCAGGTGTTTGGTACTACCGTATACGGCTATCTGCAGAATATTAAAATGACACATGCCAGGGAACTGCTGGCCGAAGGAAAGAGTGTATCTGAAGTGGCTTATCTCTCGGGGTATAAGCATACCGCCCACTTTACCAGGGCTTTCAAAAAGCATTTTGGATTTTCACCGGGTATAATGAAAAGGTAAGTCGCGCAGACTTACCTTTTCTTTTATTGCCGGATTTACTTTGCTACCCGGTATATCAGGTACAGCCAGAAAAGGCCTTTCAGGAGAAAGAATATAAATCCCCAGAAGCCCAGGCGTTTCAGCCATTTGATCAGTTGTTGTTTCCTGGATGTTGTTTCCATTATTCACTGATTACCTGGTAGATTTTAAAATCGCTGCGCATTGGCGCGGGTTTTCCTTCCGCCTTTGCTTTTGCCAGGTCTTCAAAGCCGCGCTTGTGCCCTGCTATAAAGGCTTCTGATCTGGTCCAGTCTTTAAATGCCTGCTCATGCTCCCAGTAGCTTACGATCAGGTAATCATCTCCCGGTTTGGCTGGCCGCAACACATGCATATTGATAAACCCCGGCATGGTGTCAATAGCATGTGCCCTGGAAGCAAATAATTGCTCAAATCTTTCGGCGTAATCGCTGTTACATTGTATGTAATTGATAGCCACAAAATGCTTGTTCATAGTCTGTTTATTTTTTTGATACACCAAAAATACCATTGTCATGAGTATGTCATGCGCCTAATCGGGAACATCATTTACCATATCCGGAAAATAACTGATAACAGCGTTTTTTCCTTTCGTGGTTGCTTTTTCTCCGGTCATGGTCACTGGTATTATTCACCTTTGCATCATCAATTATCGCTATGCTGATGAACAATTCTTTTGGGAAGATGTTGGTGCCATTCGGAGTAGTATTGCTGATGGCTTCCTGCTCCGGCAAAAACAACGATGCGGTACAACCGGCGGATGCCGCTGTTACCATACGCGACCTGCCTGCAGATACTGCGGCCTCTATGGGCGAAGGCGTGGACGGAAAAGAGAAGCGCCCTTTTTATACCGTTACTTTCAGTTTCAACAACCAGCAAACGCATGTGATACGTAACGCGGCAGATTCTGCCAACTACCTGCTGAATGCCGACTGGGACATTGCCTTCTCCAAAGAGTACAACTCCTTTGTGGCGATCAATAATGGGAAGATGGCCGGCACGCCCGGTTATAAAGGACCCGGGGTAGGTAACCTGGTAATTGTGGAACAGCCATTTGATAATGTTACTACCGCGCCTTCCGATGAAGTGTTCGCGGGCCAGGGGCTGGCAGGTGTAGGCTGGGATAATGGCAACGGCGTGGGATGGTTCTTCTATTCGCTGAATAATCATATATGCGTGCCAGTTAGAAACCGGACGTTTGTATTGAAAACGGCTACAGGCAATTTTGCAAAACTGGAATTATTAAATATCTATAAAGGTAATCCACCGGTGGTAACAGACCTGTTCTGGCCGGCGCCTTACCTTACTTTCCGCTACTTCGTTCAAACAGATGGTAGCCGGAATCTTAAAAACAGGTAAACACTTTCAGAAATTCCAATCATTATGATTTCGCACACTTTATGGCGGACAGCTATTGCTATGCTGTTATCCGCCTGCTTTCTGACAGCATGCTCTAAAAGCGACAATAACGATACGGTAGATCCGGGGGGCGCCGATGCAGGCGCTGTAAAAACGGGCGTTTACCAGGTGGTAAACCTGGTGGCAGATACCAGCGCCACTTCCGGCGGCAATGCAGCATCACTTTACTATAGCCTGGAAGAAAATAAAGTGATCCCTGCTTCATTGAAGCAAACCAATAAATGGGATATCGTTTTTTATGGTATTTACAACAGCAGCATCTATCCGAATAATGGTGCAGCTGTTGGCTCCCCGGGATACGGCGGTCCGGGCAACGCCAAACTTTATGTAGTCACGGACCGTAAGTTCGATGCACAGTATTACGATACCATCAACTTTAAACCAAAGGTGCTGCCCATTGCCCGCGATTTATGGACAACCGCATTCAGATCTGTGAAAACAGTACCCGTTACAGACGAACAAATGGGAATAAGGGATGCAGGGCTGGATCATTTCCAGAATAATTTTGACGGATGGGGATACTATGATTTCTATGGAAGTCTTTTTCCTGATAACCCCAAAAAGGCCCACGTGGTATATGCTATGCCCAGAGTGATCATAGTAAAAACCACCAAAGGTCACTATGCTAAGATCATCATCGAAAATATTTATAAAGACAACCCAACGGATCCCAACAGGGATAACAAGCCGGGGTATGTCACCTTCCATTATGCCATACAAATGGACGGCAGCAAAAACTTAGACATTCAATAATCCCGAGATGAAGAAAATTTACTACACATGGCTGGTTGCCTTTTTTATACTGCCAGCCTGTACCAAAACGGATATCATTCCATTTACACCGGAAACAGACAACCAGTTGCTGGAATATAAAATTGTGAACGTACAGGGAAATCCTATTTATGGCGCTATCAGTCAGCAAGACAGCTCCATTACCGTATACCTGCCATTTTACCTGCAACTGATCACGCTGGAGCCGGAGATAAAAGTAAGCGAAGGCGCCACCGTTACACCAGCTTCCGGCGCCATGATAGAAGACCTGCTGGATCTTTTCCATAAGGGTCGCGAGATAAAATATAATGTAAAGGGGAAAGACGGGAAAGTGAAGATCTATACGCTGCATATCCAGGTACAACAACCGGATCTTACCCTGCAGGAGGTGAGCGCCGATGCCGCTAACCCGAACAGCTATTCCCTTAACATGGATCTCGATTTTGATTCCTTCTCCTTCGGGCTGGACGGCGCCGGGTTTGCATCTGACCTGGACCTGATCAAAGTAATGCTGGTAGATGGGCAGAACAAAGAATACGGTCCGCTTAACATCAGCACATTCAATACTACCGATCTTACACGTTTAGACTTTACCGTTATACGCTATAAAGATCAGTCGGACCCCATCCTGGCTACGCTGCCTGCAGAAGGACTATACAGGATCAGGGTGTATTCCTACGCAAAAGTGGCTACCACAAAAAATCCGATCCGCATTCATCTTCTCAATAAGAAATAATTAATCAACCACATGAATCATATTGTCAGGCTCATATATCTGGGATCACTCGCTGCCGGCATGGCGCTGATAACATCCTGTAAAAAGGAAACGGAGTATGCCAGTTCTCCCTATAATAAAATTGAAAACTTTGCTGTAACTACCGATGGCAGCGGCGTTATCAATGCCGCGGTAAGCGGCGACAGCATCCTGGTTTACTGGCCCGCCTATGCAACGCTTCCCACAACAATATCGCCCGTGATCCGTGTTTCGGAGAATGCCACCGTTACACCAGCCTCCGGTACTGCCGTAAACCTGGCAACAGGTACTAAATTCACGGTTACATCGCAAAGCGGCGCTGCCAGAAATTATTTCATGAAGCTGGTGCTCAACCAACCCGGTATCCGGTTTAATGAAAATATTTCCTATGCAGTACTCAAAGGCGGTGTTTTCTCCATCAATACTAACAGGGATGTGAAATACCTGGTAGAAGATGCAGCCAGTACAAAAGCCTACCTGGTGAATACAGCAGGTACAGAAGAAGAACTGCGTATATCCTTCCAGGTTAGGAATAATATTCATTATGTAGATGTAACCATTCCAGAAAATATTCCTTTCAGCGAAGGCGCGTACAAACTGAAATTTAGCAGCGGCCAGGTATCGGCTGTTACCGCGGAAGCGCTGGTGGGCATCATTTACCCCGAAAGCAAACGCCCAAAGGCAACTCCCTTAACTGCTTCCATTACTGTAAAACGGAACAGCAGCCTTACTTTCTCCGGAACCAGCTTTGTAGACATGAAAGATGCGAGGGTATATGGTTATAATGCCGACTGGTCTGAACGCGAGATCGGCACGTTTGCCCTGGAAAGCTTTACAGCAACCTCAGCTACTTACAAGGTGCCGGCCGATTTTCCAAAAGGAACCTATGAATTGGGCGGCTTCGACGATAAAGGTATGGGCATACAACTTCGCACCAGTGATTTCTTCTCCTTCTGGAGCTGGATGAACACCCGGAAAAACTATGTAGAGATAACCGGTGCTGTAACCATCACAATTACTGATTGATCATAAACTTTTTATAGCAGTATTCCATTTTTCTCATCATTAATTTAAACCCTATTATAATGACCAGATTAACCAGAAACCTTTCAAAATTATCATGGGTGCTGTTGGGAACCGGAGCCATGTTCCTCGCATCCTGCTCTAAAAACAATGATGTAGCCGCTCCTGATCTTCAGTCGCTGGGTGGCCGCACGCAGGCAGATGTTGTAGTTCCTGATGGTGGCAGCGTTGATATTACCAATAACAACGGCCAGGGTAAAGTATATCGCACCGGTAGTGTTTACCGTGTTGAAAATTTCAAACAGATTTATTCAACTGACCCGGGCCAGCCAGCCAACGGTACTTTCTTCTGGCGTTTTTCAGATAACGATGCAGGAACTCCCGCCAGCTACAATATCAAATTCTCCGGTATCGCTACCGGCGATATTACCGCCGGCGGTACAGATGAACTGCGTTTTGTGGACAAAGCATTTTCAAGCGTAGCAGCTGCCGACTGGACCACGGCAACAGTGCCTGTTGCCAATACCATTGGTATGAACACGGTGGTAGGTACAGGCATACCTCCGGCAGTATCAGCGCTCGCCAACGGCAAGGGCTGGTATATTTATAACTGGAGCGCAGGGCACACTGTTACGCCTGTGAGCGGTCGTACACTGTTATTCAAATCCGGTACTACCGTGGTGGCATTTGAGATCATCTCTATCTACCAGAACCAGGTTACAGGTGGTACTTTCCCGTATTATCATTTCCGTTACAAAACTTTGTAACAGCCAATGGGAATACCTGCTGTAATGCTTCCTTTATAGAAGAAAAGCGACTGCTGAAACGGTCGCTTTTCTTTTCCCTGCACCCGCTTAATTGAATTTATAAGCGCTCAGGAAAATGATCAGTAACAGAAATGCAAACTGCAACAGGTGAAATGCCAGCAATTTGCCCTTTAAATTCAACAACCGTTGAGCCAGGTCCGGGACATTCCCGCTGATAACCGCCCTTAGCTTTGCGCTAAGCCTGTTTCCATTAAAAATGCCATTGAGGATCAGGAGAAGAACAAGGATCATCTTGATCCTGAACCATATTTGTTGCGCCCATACCCCGTGCGTTACCGCAATCATGCCTACGCCTGTGATAATAAGGAACCCTGCACCAATACCGATCAGCCTTGGAAATTTGGCGGAGGCCGACAAAATACCGGCCGCTTGTTCCTTCCGATGGTTGAACAGTTTCCAAAACATCCGGTAATTAATAAAATCAATGAATGTAGTGCCTGCCATGAGGATGAGCGCTAATAAATGTAACATCAGTAAAGCAGAAAGCATTGACATCTTATCATTTTTTAGTTGATTGAATAAATTATTTCGCTGTAATAATGACCGGGAAGATGAAAATTGGACAAAGAAGCCACACTTTTTTAGGAACGGCTGCCGATTTTGTCTATGTTTGGTTATTGAAAATTTATTGAGATATATTTAAGCCGTATCGCGGCCACTGCCCGAAGCTGCGCCGGAATAATTTCCCTGCAGCAGCATGTATACGTTCCGCTGTTGCTTTACCCGCTTTTATTTTCCTCATTGCGTAAGTATTTTTCCCAATTGCGTAACCTTGCATCCTCCCTTGCCGGTAGTTTTGTGCCGCTAAACACAACTAACTACCATAATGAACCATCTTTACGCAATAAAGGCTATTTTCCGCCGGCATTTCTACCCCGCGATCGTCATAATTTGCCTGTTTATGCCTGCCATGGCACTGGCGCAAAAACAGGGAGCCGGCGCCGTAACCGGCACCATCCTCAACAGGGAAGGCCATCCGGCGGCAGCTATTACGGTGGCTGTTCCCGCATTAAATAAAGGAACCACTACCGACGGGGAAGGACATTTCCTGCTGTCCGATGTTCCCGCGGGCAGTTACCTGTTGCGCATTTCAGGTGTGGGCGTAAGGCAGGAGGAACGGAAAGTAAACGTTCGCAGCGGAAGAACCACCGTGGCGGATTTTACCCTGGTGCAAATCACCGGCGAGTTACTGGAAGTATCTGTTACAGAAAAGAAGAACCGGTATAAAGCAGATATACCGTCTTCTTCACTGCGATTGAATGAGCCGCTGAAAGAAATTCCCCAGAATGTACAGATCATCACCTCCCGGGTATTGGCCGATCAGCAAATGCTGACAATGGCCGATGGTGTGCAGAAACTTGTGAGCGGCGCTACCCGTGTTGAACACTGGGCTGATCTTTATACCCGGATCAATACCCGTGGCTCCCGCGCCAGTGCTTTCCGCAACGGGGTGAACGTTACTTCCGACTGGGGCCCGCTCAGTGAAGATATGAGCATGGTAGACCATATTGAATTTGTAAAAGGGCCGGCCGGCTTTATGATGAGCAACGGAGAACCCAGCGGTATTTATAATGTGGTCACTAAAAAGCCAACAGGCACGGGGTTTAACGGGGAAGCCTCCTTTACCCTCGGCAGCTTCGACCTGTACCGCGCTTCCCTGGACCTGGACGGGAAACTGGAAAAGACCGGGAAATTGCTGTACCGCCTGAATGTAATGGGACAGAATAAAAACTCGTTCCGTCCTTATGAATATAATAACCGTTACCTCATAGCGCCGGTTATCACCTATAAGATCAGCGATCAAACTACCCTCACTGCTGAATATACCTACCAGCATGTAAAGATGTCTGATCCGGGAAGCGCTTACTCCTTTTCCACAGAAGGATATGCCGGACTGCCAAGGGATTTCACGCTGGTAAGCCCCGGTCTTACCCCCACTAACATCGACGATCACAGCGCCTTCGTGAATTTGCAGCACCAGATCAGCAACCAGTGGAAACTCACCGCACAGTTGTCGTACTTTAACTACGCACAACGCGGGGCTAACATTTGGCCGGACGCCGTAAATCCCGATGGAACCATTATAAGGGGAATGGGAAGCTGGGATGCCAAAAGCCAGTATAAATCCGGACAGGCCTATGTGAACGGCGATGTGCAAACGGGTAAGATCCGCCACCGCATTCTCGGCGGACTGGACATGGGTACCAGGAATTTCATGGCGGACTTTAACCAGTATTTCCTGCTGGATTCTGTTGGGGGAGAATTTGATTCACACCATCCCAATTATGGACCGCCAAATAACGGGTATCCTGTATGGGACTGGAGCACGCCACTGGAACAACGTAATCCCAATATCAATGACCAGTCATACACAGGCTTGTATTTGCAGGATGAACTGGGCTTCCTGGAAAACAGGATCCGGTTAACGCTGGCAGGCAGGTACACCTATGTAAAGCAGAATGAAGGCGGTCCGTGGTATGATGCAAAAAAGTTCACACCGAGGGTAGGACTGAGCGTTTCCATCGATAAACAAACATCCGCATATGCACTCTACGATCAGTCGTTTATCCCGCAAACAGGTTTCCTGAGAGACAGCAGCCAGATCAAACCCAAAACAGGCAACAACCTGGAACTAGGTTTGAAAAGGGATTGGATGAACAGCAAATGGAGCACTACCTTATCCGTTTATCGTATTATCCGGAAAGATGAGCTGAGATCGGATCCCAATAACGGGCAGAATGAACAATTCTCTGTAGTACTGGGACAAACCAAAACACAGGGAATAGAATTTGATATGAAAGGAGAGTTGTTGCCAGGATTAAACTTACTGATCAACTATGCCTATACTGATTCCAAAATTGATGAAGCCACCAAAGCTATCCCTGAACTGAAAGTGGGCGACCGTGTTCCCGGTTATGCCACCCATAATGTGAATGCCTGGTTGAGTTACAAGCTGGAGCATGGCATGTTGAAAGGGCTGGGTGTTTCAGGGGGCTTTAGTTATTTGAAAGACCGCGACAGCTGGACCTGGACCGGCCATGATAATATTGCCGGTTTACCGGACTACTTCCGTTTGGATGGCAGTCTTTTCTGGGAAAAAGGTAAAGTACGGGTAACTGCCAATATCTATAATATCCTGGATAAATATCTTTATAACGGCACTTATGAAGACTGGGCGCAATACTACACTTGGCAAACAGAGGCCGGGCGTAATGTGAGGTTTAATGTGGCTTATCGTTTCTGATATCTTCAGCCGGTTGATGAATAAGGTACATATTCACAAATACATCATGAATGCCCCATACGCCGGGCGCTACAGCAAACCATTTAAGGTGATCTTTTTCATATCATCTGTTTTCATTTTTTTACAGCAATTACTGTTCCTCCGGGGATGCTCCCTGTTCAGGAATACTATCTTATGCTACGTGTATACGGTAACGTTAGTTCAGAAGATGGTGGCAACGGCATTTCGGGCATCTGCTGAAAGTATCCACTGCAGGATGATTGGTGAATCTATTGTAAAAAATGGGTAATACCTTTCTCAACCCGTTTTACATTATGTGGAGTTGATTGGCCCAGCTGTTGTGATTGTTAGAAAACAGGATATAATGCCTAAGGGCTGCCTGTCGTATCAGTTTGCTTGGAGTGGTATAAAAAAACAATGTGGAGCCACATTTGAAGAAATGATAGAAAATATTGTTCACTCAAAACAATCAAGTATGTTCTATCATGTAAAAGATCTGCAGTTTAATGCCAGGGTGTCAAAACCAGACCCTGCATTCGCTACTTTATTATTGGAACAGTTTGGAGGTGCAAATGGAGAATTGGCCGCTGCACTAAGATATTTCGGACAGGCCTTCGGCGCCCGGAATCCTTTTCCGGACAAATACGATCTCCTGATGGATATTGCCACGGAAGAGTTCAGTCATCTTGAAATAGTTGGCGCCACTATCCAGATGCTGCTACAAGGTATTAACGGCGATCTGAAAAAGGCAGCAGACGAATCAGAGATCATGCAATTACTGGATGGAAAGAAAGCGAAGGAGGAGTTTATTCACAAGTCAATTGTGGCGCCGCAGTTACTGGTATCTTCCGGCGGAGGCCCTGCATACACCAACAGCCAGGGCGTTCCGTGGTCCGCCGCTTATATTAACGGCGACTGTAACGGTGACCTTACAGTGGATCTCCGGTCCGACATGGCGGCGGAATCCCGTGCAAAAATCACTTATGAATACCTGCTGCAGTTTACAGACGATCCATATGTAAAGGAAACCCTGAATTTCCTGATGACACGCGAGGTAGCCCACTTCCAGATGTTTGAAGCGGCACTGGATACCATACAACCCAATTTCCCGCCAGGAGTATTACAATCCGATCCCCGGTACAGCAACCTTTATTTCAATATGTCCAGCGGCGCCGATATCCGTGGAGCATGGAATGAGGGGGAATCGTCACAGCTTGGGGAAACCTGGCAGTTTATAGACGACCCGGTTAAGTATGTGCTGGAAACAAACGGGCTGCTGGATATAGCGCCTACCGGTACCAACAGGACCCTGGAGGGCGTGGATGAATTGGATAAGAGCATGAGCCTGCAGCGTAGCGAAGAAATAAACATGGCAGTACCAATTGGGGAACAGTCATGGAGTGAACATAACAATAGTGACGGCGCACCAAAAAAGACCAATGGGAAAACAAGCCACGCAAAAAAGAAATAATACCGGCTCACACCTGGATGCTGTTTACTATACTGATCCGCTTTGTTGCTGGAGCTGGGCCTTTGAGCCGGTTATCCAGCGCCTGTTGAATGAATATGGTGAACAGTTGTCTGTGCGTTACTGTATGGGAGGGATGTTGTCTGGCTGGGACAATTATCACGATACACTGCATGCGGTTAGCCGTCCCATACAAATGGGGCCGGTATGGATGCAGGCAAGGCAGCTTTCCGGTTGCGAGCTGAATGATACTATCTGGTTTACGGATCCGCCGGCCTCTTCTTACCCGGCTTGTGTGGCTGTAAAATGCGCGGCCCTGCAATCAGAACAACTCGCAGCACAGTATCTCCTTAAGCTGCGCATGGCAGTAATGCTGCAGGCAAAGAACATTGCAAAGAAAGAAGTACTGATAGCCGCAGCAGGGGAATTAGCCAGCGAAAATTCACTGTTCGACTTAAATAAATTTACACAGCAGCTAACCAGCCAGCAGGTTATTAATGCCTTCCGGGCAGATATGCAGGAGGCGAAGTACCGCGGTATACGCCGGTTTCCATCTTTGCTGCTCCAGGTAAGGAACACAAAGAAAAGTTTACTGCTTACAGGAAACAGGCCTTTTGAAGCTGTTGCATCCTGTATAACACAATTGGTATCGGGATAAAAATAAAATCACATTTACTCATTTTTAAACCAGATTTATATGGAAAATATACTGAACCAGCAACGTGATGAAGGAAAAGTTACCAAGGCCATAGAAAATCAAACAGCGAAACTTCTGATACTTTTTTGTGGGCTTCGATAGGCGCTATGGGTTTATCGCTGGCTTTACAATGCTTAGGCAAGAAACATGTAAGTCTTTTCATTGGCCAGTGGGCAGCGCCCTTCCTGCTTTTCGGGGTGTATAATAAAATTGTTAAGGTAGAAGGTAACGATTAGTTACATGGTGAATGAAAGGGGAAACAGCAGGACAGCATTAAACGCCTGCTGTTTTTTATATTGATTGTTGCATGGGAAGCAAACTGCTGGTCATCATGTTGCACCTCCAGGGTTGTTGCAACAGGAATAATATGAAGGCTGCAATATCTTCCGGCAACAGCATTTCTCCTTTCTGCTGCATATCCTGCATTTTCTCCGGGGGTATTTCCGGCAGATCGGTGCCTACGAGCCCCGGCTCAATTAAAGATACCTTGATGTTCAGTGACTGTACTTCTTTCCGCAAAGCTTCTGAAAACGCCTGGATACCCGCTTTGGTAGCGGTATATACAGAGCTGTTCGCCGATCTCGATGTTGCGCTGAGAGAGCCGATAGATATAATTTGCCCTTCTTTTTTTTGCTGCATACGTTTTATTGCTTCATGAGAACAGGCCAGGTATGAAAGCAAATTGGTATTGAGCACATATTGCCATTCTTCATAGGCGCCTTCCTGTATACCTTTGAAAGGGACTGCTGTATTATTGATCAGTACATCTAGTGTTCCAAAATGTTTATCCACCTGTTTAAAAGTTTCCTCAATACCTTTTTTTTCTGAGATGTCTGCTGTGAATCCATAGACCTTATCTTCCATACCAGCCTCTTTAAATGCCTGTATGGCGTCATCCAGTTCAGGTTGGTGCCGGCCCAGTATCATTACTTTTGCGCCGTAAGATCCCAGCAACAGGGCCGTGGACCGGCCGATTCCCGTGGTGCCGCCGGTTACCAGCACCGTTTTCCCCGTAAGGCTTCCCGGTTCATACCTTGGAGCTGAGGAAGAAGTTGATTGTTGCATAAGCATATATTTTAAATGGTTTATTTCCAGCTGATGCTGATCTGCTGGTTCCCTTTGAGTGTAAACTCCTGGTGGCCGTTATCGCAGAGGGTACCAGGTATTTCCGCTTTCCCGTCTGTGACCTTGATCCGCGGCAATGTGGTACGTTTTTTAATAGCCATTATGCGCATATGACACATCCCTTTTTTATGCCCCGGCAACCTGAAGGCGACTGTTTTCCCTTTTGTATGAAAGCCGGTCACCGGGTAGTCCACATAAATGAGAAGTGATTCCCCGGGCACAACATGATAATGACGGGGAACCACCGCAAAGGCAAGTCCTGCGCCATATACTTCCTGGCCTACTGTTCCCGACTCAGACCACCCGTCCTGCAGGTCTTCTATGGGAATCCAGAGTTTACCAGCTACTTCTCCTGTTTTGGTATTTTTTGAAATTGTATTTTCAGGTAACATAGGCGGGTAATAATAGGGCGCCCGGTTTATATAATAGCGTATGAACTCAGCCAGCAACAGGCGGATGGAAACCGGAATAGAAATATCCTCCGATAAAGACAGGTAATCAACGAATGAAGCAAAACATTCTGTTTCTTCGTATACAGCGGTGTAGGGCGCATCCCGGAGCGGGAATACAGCAAAGAAAGTAGGATAATCTTTTGCATGGCCGTAATTACAATTCCATAGCCACATGTTTTTAAACATATTGGCCAGGCAGAGATAGCTGATGTTCAGGTATACTTCTTCCTTTGTAATGGTGAAAAGCTTTAGCGCTGCGGATGCGGTAAAAGCAGTATTGTTCGCCTGGTAAAAAAGTTCAAACCCTTCTCCCTGCAAGGAGAGGCAGGCTGTTTTGGCTTCTTCAAGATATTCCTTTTTTTGTGTAAGTTCCCATGCCTGCAACATCACCGAAGAATAAATACCGGCTACATCTTTTTCTCCGCCTTTGCCGGGTGTTGTTTCCGCTTTTATCACTTCAAGTGTTTCCATATTGTAAAATACGGGCCACTTGTAATTGAAGTGATGCGCTACTTTAATAGCAAAATCCAGTGAAGTGAAAAGTATGTTTTCTTTGTCCTGGTATTTTCCATTTTTTATCAAACGGATAAGATTCATCAGCGGATGATGAAGGTACCAGCTGTCCATTACCATCGGCCGTTTGTGCTCTTCAGATTTGTCGAGCCTGTCGCTGGCTGCGGG
>NZ_DATMTE010000803.1:0-8026 GCF_035564935.1 Chitinophaga sp.
TTTAGGTAATCGTTGTATTTTTGTCCGATTACGCTACTTTTAATAAAGTTACTTTTAGATATAGGTGTAGATTAATAACGGATGCCGGAGAATAATCTCCCCTGAAGTTGTCGTGAATTATTCAAATGGACTGATTATGAAGTATACTTGCTACGGACATTCCTGTTTTGCAGTGGAGATTATGGGGAAAACGATCCTTTTTGATCCTTTCATCACCCATAATGAACTGGCGGCTAAGATAGATATCAATGCCATAAAGGCGGATTATATCTTTGTTTCACACGGGCATGAAGATCATACGGCCGACCTGGTAGCCCTGGCAAAACGGACCAATGCCACTGTAGTATCTAATTTTGAAATAGTGACCTGGGCAGGTAAACAGGGGATAGAAAAATTACATCCCATGAATACCGGTGGTAAATGGAAGTTTGAGTTCGGAACGGTAAAATGCGTAGTGGCACAACACTCCAGCTGTTTACCCGATGGCGCTTACGGAGGTAACCCGATGGGCTTTATATTTATGACGGACGAAGGAAACTTTTATTATTCAGGTGATACTGCGCTTACATTGGATATGGAGCTGATACCAGGTGTTTCCTCCCTGGATTTTGCCGTATTACCTATCGGTGATAATTTCACAATGGGTATTGAAGATGCCATTTCGGCCGCTGAAATGATAGAATGTGATAAAATAATCGGCGTACACTACAACACTTTCGGCTACGTTAAGATTGATACCAACGAAGCAAAAATGCAGTTTATTGATGCCGGGCTTGAATTGATACTACCCGAAATAGGTAGTACCATAGAGGTTTGAGGAAGAAGTGATCATTGCTGATTTATCCTTTATCCTATAAATAACCTTTGAATTTTTAAATTACACAATGGCTAGAATAATCGCGATCGCTAACCAGAAAGGTGGCGTAGGAAAAACTACAAGTGCAATAAACCTGGCAAGCAGCCTGGCTGTGCTGGAATTTAAGACACTGCTGGTTGACGCCGACCCGCAGGCAAACAGCACCACAGGGCTGGGTTTCGACCTGCGCAATGTGCAGCAGAGCTTGTACGATTGTATGGTGAACGATGTGCAGGCCAAAGATGTGATCCTGGAATCAGATACTCCCAACCTGAAGGTATTGCCTTCTCATATTGACCTTGTAGGCGCTGAACTGGAACTCATCAATCACCCTAACCGGGAAAGAGTGATGAAACAGGTGATCGACTCCGTGGAAGCAGATTACGACTTCGTGATCGTTGACTGCTCCCCCTCCCTGGGCCTCATCACGGTAAACGCCCTGGTGGCATCCAACTCCGTGATCATCCCCGTTCAGTGCGAATTTTTTGCCCTGGAAGGTCTCGGCAAATTGCTCAATACCATCAAAATTGTGCAAAGCCGCCTGAATATAGAACTGGAAATTGAAGGCATCCTGATGACCATGTACGATGGCCGCCTGCGCCTCAGCAACCAGGTAGTGGATGAAGTAAAACAACACTTTGAAGAAAGCGTGTTCAACACCATCATTCACCGTAACACCAAACTGGGAGAAGCCCCCAGTTTCGGTAAATCCGTTATTATGTACGATGCTGCCAGCACAGGTGCTATCAATTACCTGAACCTGGCCAAAGAAATCCTGCAAAAACATAACTTCACCAAAATTACATCTAAAGACAAAATCCTAGCTATAAACGATGACCAATCCAAGTAAGAAAGAAGCGTTGGGTAAAGGCATCCGCTCTCTGCTTCAAAATATCGATACAGATCTGAAGCAAACTGCCGGCGCCCTGGGTGATAAAGTAGTAGCTGCCGCTACAGGCATTGAACGCATATCACTGGATCTGATTGTAACCAATCCGAAACAGCCGCGTCGCGACTTTGATGAAGTTTCCTTACAGGAGTTAAGCCAGTCCATCAAATTGCATGATGTGATCCAGCCCATCACCGTGGCAAGGGTCAACGCCAAAAAATACCAGCTCATTGCGGGGGAAAGACGCCTGAGAGCCAGTAAACTGGCCGGACTGAAAGACATTCCCGCATACATCCGCCAGGTAAACGACCAGGAACTCCTGGAACTGGCCCTGCTGGAAAACCTGCAAAGGGAAAACCTCAACGCCATTGAGGTAGGTCTCAGCTACAAAAGACTCATGGATGAATGCACACTCACCCAGGAACAGGTGGCCGACCGCATGGGCAAAGAAAGAAGCACCGTTACCAACTATATACGCCTGCTCAAACTGCCGCCAGACATCCAGGTAGCCGTTCGCAACGGCCAGCTCAGCATGGGCCATGCCCGTGTACTCACCGGCGTGGAAAATGTGGAAAACCAACTCTTCCTGTACAATGAAATCCTGAAAAACGGGTTGTCTGTACGGCAAACAGAAGAACTGGCCCGGAATATCAACCAGGCCGACAAGAACCATCCGCAAAAAGCCAAGGTGAAACTACCGCCTGCTTTTCAGAAAATACAGGACAAACTTGCCTCCCACTTCTCTACCAAAGTAAAACTGGACAGGGGAAAAAGCGGCAAAGGCAGCATTTTAATTGAATTCTATTCGGATGAAGAGCTGGATAGTATCCTGGAAAAAATAGATCTATACGGTGGCTAATAAGGCACAATACATATTTCATTCACTACGGTATGCTTTATTGTTCTTAGTTGCAGTGGCTATGGCTGCGCCATTACACGCACAACAGGATACCCTGCGCCCGGTGGCCAAAACAATGGATACGCTTATCCGGCCCATCCCTGCGCCTGGTACAGATACCGTAAAAGCAAACAAAGCCATCTTCACAGACAGCGCCTATATTCCTGATTCCAAACTCCCGCACAGCCCCCGTAAAGCAGCCCTTTACTCCGCGGTGGTGCCGGGTCTCGGACAGGCATACAATAAGGAATATTGGAAAATTCCCATCGCATACGCCGCTATTGGTACCTGTGTTTACTTCTTTGTAGATAACATGAAAACCTACAAGCTGTACCGCGATGCCTACCGCCTCCGGGTAGACGGCAACCCGGATACCAACGATACCAGCCCGGATACCAAACCTTACGATACGGAATCGCTCAAAGTGGGCCGCGACCAGTTCCGGCAATATGTGGATTATTCCGTATTGTTCTTTATCCTGGCATACGGCGTAAACATCATAGACGCTACCGTATTTGCGCACCTCCGCAATTTCGATATGTCGGATGATCTCAGTATGCGCGTTTCCCCTACATTGATCAACAACCGCACACTGGGCATCGGCATAAATATTTCCTTCGGCGGCAAAAAGGGAAAAAACCGTTACTTCGCAGGCCGCTGATCTTCACTAACACATCAACTAAAAAATACAACTTTCAAGGGTCATGAAAATAGCGCTCATCGGATATGGTAAAATGGGACAGGCAATAGATGCTATTGCCACTGCCAAAGGTCACGAAATAATACTCCGGGTGGATATTAACAGCAAACACCTGCTGGAAAAAGAACACCTTTCACAGGCAGATGTAGCTATCGAGTTTACCACTCCCGAAACAGCCTACCACAATATCCTAAAATGCTTCGAAGCCAATGTGCCGGTAGTATCCGGTACCACCGGCTGGCTGGATAAACTGCCGGAAATAAAGGCCCTCTGCCAGGAAAAGAACCAGGCATTCCTCCATACCACCAACTTCAGCATCGGGGTAAATATCTTCTTTGAACTGAACAAGAAACTGGCAGCCCTCATGGCCGGCCAGCCGCAATACAACGTGAAGATGGAAGAGATCCATCATACCCAGAAAAAGGATGCGCCCAGCGGTACCGCCCTCACACTGGCAGAACAGGTACTGGCAACAGTAACCCGCAAAACCGGCTGGGTAAACGAGGACAGCGATCAGCCAGAAACACTGCCTATCATCTCCAAAAGGATTGATCCGGCGCCAGGCACACATACCGTTAACTATACTTCTGCTATCGACGATATCACCATCACCCACACCGCCCACTCCCGCGAAGGCTTTGCCGCCGGCGCCGTAGTAGCGGCCGAATGGCTGAAAGGCAAAACCGGCGTATTTACCATGCGGGACGTGCTGAACCTGGGATAGCGGTGATAACTTTTGGCGGCCGGAGCCCTTTCCGGCAGCCAAAAGCCAGCCACTCACTGCTGGCAGCTAAAAACTGCTTATCTTTACAGGAATATAAAGTTAGCACTGAACTATAAGTTCATCCGTGGAGGGATGCAAAAAAGTCTGTATGTTATCGAAAAAAACGCAATACGCATTTCACGCATTAGTACACCTGGCAGAGAATATAGATAAGGGGCCCATCCTTATATCCGAGATCGCACAGGAAAAAAATATTTCTATCAAATTCCTGGAAAACATTTTGCTGGAATTGAAGAATGCCGGCATCCTCGGCAGTAAAAAAGGAAAAGGTGGGGGATATTACCTCATGCGGCCTCCAAAAGAGATCGCCCTGGCTAAGATCATCCGCCTGCTCGATGGCCCTATTGCGCTGCTCCCATGCGTAAGCCTCAACTACTACGAACGCTGCGAAAACTGCCGCGATGAAGCGGTATGCGGCCTCAACGAAGTAATGGGCCGTGTAAGGGACTCCGCTCTCAAGATCCTTGAAAATAAAACATTGAAAGATATCCTGACCCGGAATAGCTAATCAGGATTAAAAATACTAAAGCCGGCCACTAAGCCGGCTTTCTCGCTCCAGTAAAGCATTTCCCGATCAAGTCCACCTTCCCTCCGCCTCCCGTCCATTTGCACAGCACAGATACTGCTACCGCTATCCCAGCCCCAAGCAAGTCCTATCCATTAACCAATCATTATAATCAGCATAATCAGCGTAATCCTAAGTCAGACAACCTTCGCGTAGTCGCCGCCGGCGACTACATAAACTTCTCTCCCGCCCCCACGGCCCATCTTCGCAAAAGAAATAATTTTTTACACTATTAGTCTATCTTTTTTATAGGTTTTATGTATTTTTGTTACAGGAACGACCGTAATCGCTCCGCTGGCACTAGACATATCAATTCAATAAGGAAGATCTACATGACAGACATTACCACCGCGCTGGTCAACAAACCGGTGGAGGAGGCCATACAGTACCTGCTGGAACAATATCCCGGCGCTGTAGCATTCTCTACCTCATTTGGCCAGGAAGACCAGGTAATATCAGATATTATCTGGCGTAACCAATTGCCGGTTAGAGTTTTTACCCTGGACACGGGTCGCCTCTTTCAGGAAACATACGATGTAATGGACCTCACCATGGCCCGTTATAAACAGCCTGTAGAAGTGTATTACCCCGATACCGCCGCAGTAGAAAAACTGGTATCCTCCAAAGGACCCAACAGCTTTTATGAATCCGTGGAAAACCGCAAGGAATGTTGCGGCATCCGCAAAATTGTTCCCCTCAACAGGGCGCTGGAAGGCGTAAAAGTATGGATCACCGGCCTCCGGGCAGAACAGTCCGAAAACAGGCAGGGCATGGAAATCCTCGAATGGGACGAACACCGCCACCTCTACAAATTCAACCCGCTGATCCACTGGGGCTACGACGAAGTACTGGCCTACCTGGAACAACATAAAGTGCCTTACAATAAGCTGCACGACAAAGGTTTTATCAGCATCGGCTGCGCTCCCTGTACACGCGCCATTGAACCGGGAGAAAATCCACGCGCCGGCCGCTGGTGGTGGGAACAGTCGCAGAAAGAATGCGGACTGCACGGATAATAAATATTAGCTTTTTGAATAAATTATTATAGTCCATGACTAATCAAATAAATTGGGAATTTCCTCAGGCACTGGAAGATGAAGCTATTTACATACTTCGTGAAACAGTAGCACAGTTCGAAAAACCGGTGCTGCTGTTCTCCGGCGGTAAGGATTCAATTACACTCGTACGACTGGCACAGAAAGCGTTTTACCCCGGTAAAATACCTTTCTCCCTGCTGCATGTGGATACCGGCCATAACTTCCCGGAAACCATCCAGTTCCGCGACTGGCTCGTGAATACCCTCGGACTGGACATTATCATCCGTAATGTACAGGACAGCATCGACCAGGGCAAAGCCCAGGAAGAAACCGGTAAATACGCCAGCAGGAACGCACTGCAAACCGTTACCCTCCTCGATGCCATCGAAGAAGGCAAATTCGACGCCTGCATAGGCGGCGCCCGCAGGGATGAAGAAAAAGCCCGCGCCAAAGAAAGGATCTTCTCTGTAAGGGATGAATTTGGCCAATGGAACGCCAAAATGCAACGTCCCGAACTGTTCGATATCCTCAACGGTAAAATCAATATCGGCGAAAATGTTCGCGTATTCCCTATCTCCAACTGGACAGAACTGGACGTATGGAACTATATCGTCCGCGAAAAGCTGGAGATCCCGTCTATCTACTTCTCCCACGAAAGGGAAATCATAGAACGCGATGGTCTTTACTGGCCTTACTCCTCTTTCCTCAATACCACTGCCGACGAAGTGCCGTTCCGCCAGAAAGTACGTTTCCGTACCGTAGGCGATATGACCTGTACTGCCGCTGTATTATCTGAAGCAGATAAACTGGAAGACATCATTGCCGAAATCATGGAAGCAAAGATCTCCGAACGTGGCGCACGTATAGACGACAAACGCTCTGAAGCCGCCATGGAAAAGAGAAAACAGGCAGGATACTTTTAACAGCATTTCCTGTTACACACACTTAACTAAATTGAACACGGCTTTCAACGCCCGGCGCTGAGAGCAAAAAAATAAAAATAATGGAGGTTTTACGTATAGCCACTTCCGGTAGTGTAGACGATGGTAAAAGTACCTTAATAGGCCGTTTATTATACGATACCAATTCTATTCCGCAAGATAAAATGGAAGCGCTCCACGCTGCCAGCAAACGCAAAGGACTGGACTTTACCGACCTGTCGTTGCTCACCGACGGACTGGTAGCAGAACGCGAACAGGGAATTACGATAGATGTAGCCCACATCTATTTCTCCACCCCTACCCGTAAATACATTATTGCCGATACCCCCGGGCATATTGAATATACCCGCAACATGGTTACCGGCGCCTCCAATGCACAGGTATCCCTGATCCTTATAGATGCCCGCAGGGGTATCGTGGAACAAACACACCGTCACTTCTTTATCGCCAACCTCCTGCGTATTCCCTACCTGGTGGTTTGCGTCAATAAAATGGACCTGGTTGATTACAGCGAAGCCCGCTTTAACCAGATAGTGGAAGATTTCCAGCAAATGCTCAATAACGCAGGATTCAAAGGACAGGAAGTGAAGTTTATCCCGATCTCCTCCCTGTACGGCGAGAACGTAGCCAGTCGCACCGGCGCTATCAACTGGTACAACGGCAGTACCCTGCTGGAATACCTGGAGCAGGTATCTTTTGATCATGAAGACAACAGCCACCCGGCCCGCTTCCCCATTCAAAGCGTGATCCGCCCAAGAACCACTGAGCACCACGATTTCCGTGGTTTTGCAGGCAAAGTAGCCAGCGGGCACTTTGCTGTAGGCGATGAAGTGATTTCCCTGCCCTCCGGGCAAAAGAGCCGCATCAAAACCATCGAACAGTTTGAGAAACAACTAACGGTGGCGCATGCACGTGAAAGCGTTGTGATCACCCTGGAAGGCGAAATTGACAGCAGTCGCGGTAACATGCTCGTGAAAATAAACGAAACACCGCAGCAACTGAAAGAAATAAGCGCCAACATCTGCTGGATGGACCAGCAACCACTTGCTTCCGGTAAAACCTATCTTTTGCAGCACGGTGTAAACCGCGTGAAAGCCAAAGTACAGCAGATCAACTACGTAACAGACGTTACCAATCACGTACAGGTAACAGACAAACACTCCATGACACTGAACGATATCGGCCGCATCACGCTGAAAACAGCCGCGCCGGTATTCGCAGACCCGTATGAGAAGAACCCCGCCAATGGCGCCTTCATTCTCATCGACGAGTTCAACAATACTACGGTGGCGGTGGGATTTATTGAATAGTGCATGCGGAGGGGATCGCCTTCGGCGATTGTCTTGGAACACTGAT
>NZ_DATMTE010000804.1:0-5879 GCF_035564935.1 Chitinophaga sp.
GCTGATAAGCGGGCGCACGGCATTACGTACATCCGTATACGTGCTTAATAATATATGGAGTACCAGTTCCGGTCTTTTCAGCAGTTCATCGGTTCCCATTGCCTCCAGCACTTCCACCCCGGCAGTTCTGACAGGCTGAAAGCCGTTGCTGATCAGGCTTTTCACCATGGTATCAGACACTTCGCTGAAATTGAATTGTCCTCTTTTCAGGAGCAGCAGCCTGGCGGCAAAAGCCTGGCAGGCAGCTACCGGGCTTTGCAGCAATGCTTCTATATCCGGTATACCCGTTTCCGTTAGTGCAGGCCGGCAATTCCCTTCCAGGATGCTGCAGCCGTCGTTGAGATTTTCATTCCCTTCAGGTGTGGCAGTCTTCAGTGCCAGCAATGCAGTCACCGCTTTCACGCAAAGCGTCCTCATTTTATCCAGGGATAAATATCCCGGGTTGAGTTTTTTACGAACAAAATCACGCACTTCCCTGTAGGGTGAAAACACCAGCTGCAGGAGGAAGTCCATATCTGCAAAGCACACCGCCTCATTATCGCTGATCCACTGCAGGCCTTGTACACGGGCCAGTTCCAGGGGGCTCATTACCAGCACATACAGCAACCGTAATGATGGATTGGCGGGATCATATCTTTCTTTGGCCAGCTCCAGCCCGAACATCGACGGGATAGAAAAGGCATTGGCCAGGAGCCCGGCAATCACGCCTTCGTCCATTTTATCTTTCAGGGCATTGTAATCAGGATGTGCTTTCAGCTGCTCCATTGCAAAGATGTGCACGGCTTCCATGCGTGCCGATACCAGCAGCTGGATAAAAGCCTGGGGCAGTTGCTGCCACAAGTGCAGAAAGGGTACCTCTCCTGCTGGTTTTGCCGGCGGATTAGCCGCTTTGTATTCAGGCGGTACCGCGGATGCCGGCAGGTTCTTTTCCCCGCCCAGCCAGCCGAAGAGTTTTTTCAGCAGGCCGCCTTTGTCTTTCATGGCATCGGGGTTACCGGCCGAGGCAGGTTTCGTTTGCCCCTGACCGTTAGGCTGGCCGGTGAAAACCCATTCCTTATGATCTGGTGTGAGCCGGAGATTAGCGGCGTTGCCACGCAGGATGTAGTTCAGGTACACCAGTTTGGAGTTGGCCGGGAACTGCCGGTAGGAAGTCACATAGCGACCATTCACCCATTTGTATTGCGGGGTTTGGTATTCTTTGGCGCCGTCCCTGCCTTCATCATATTGCAGCAGTAATGCGGTGGCGAGGCGAACATAGTGGTCGTCGTTCCGCTCACCAAAACGGCGCAGGTTGCGGAATACGCGGTAATGAAGATAGTTACGGGTCTTGTTTGAATAGGCCAGTTTACTGGTGGGCCTTTTCAGTTCTTTATCTGCCTGAAATGATTCTTTCAGTTCCGGTATAAAGGTAGAAGGCACGAAGGGTTTATCATTATAATCGATCCGGGTGCCGGGGTTTGTAAACATAGCGGCTTCCCTTTCAAAGCGGGCCGCCAGTATGGCTACCACGCCCTGATCGCCCCGCAGTTCCGCCTGTTTGAAGATATGACGGATATGCTGGAACCAGGAAGGTCTGAAAGGCAGATGCATGAGGAGGTTGCCGAGGGCTACCCGCACAGGCGTCTGTTCAAAGGCTACGATGTAAAGGTCTTCCAGCAAGGGATAGCTTTGCTCCTGCCGGGTGATCACCTGTTGCTGCAGCAATGCCAGGAGTTCTTCTGTGTTCCCTTTGGCAATGGCCTGCTGGAAAACTTCGGGCAGGCGTTGCAGGTAGGAATGTACATGCGCTGTACGCTCTTCCTGCGGCAGTACCAGCAACAGGCCGTTGGCGGCCAGCATCCTGATATTCAGGGGCCGGGAGCTGTTGCCGGCATAAGCGCGCAGCACGGGAATGGCTGCCGCATTGCCGGATTTGCCGAGCGCCCACAGGGCGGCATAGCGTTGTAATCCGTCGCCTTTCTCCACCAGCCTGACCAGGTAGGGAACGGCCTCCTTTATTTTTTCTTCACCGGCTCTCCATATTACACGGGGAGTACTCCAGGAAGTTTTAAAGCTGTTCTTTCCTTCCACGGCATCCTGTAAGCGTTTGAGGATGGCGCGATGCATTACATTTTCTACGGGGCTAGTGTCTGCCGGTGTAAATGACAGATCCTGAACAGCTTCCTGTTCTCCCAGATAACCTTTGCTTCTTTTTTCCTTTTCGAGGGCGTCGAATATGGTGGTAGCGGCAGACAATGTAACGGGGCTCACTGTTTTGGTGCCGTCTTTCAGCGTCCCAAACCTTTTACCGTAGCGGAAGTTAACAATGTACTGTTCCGGGCCAACTTCACAAAGATCAATTTCGTAGGTCTTATCCGAGTTTCCTTCCCGGAAAAAGAGTTTTACGTTCCTGACAATTCGCATGAGCTAACATTAAAAAATAGGTGGCTAAGCTAACAAAAGAATTTTGAATTAACACAAAGGGTTATATAATTAATATAGGCATGTACGTTAGGGGTTATATAGCAACGGGCCGGATGGCCGGCCCGTCTGTTTGTTGTAACCTTCATGGAACTTATCCAGAAGTATCGTTAAACGTTGAAACGGAAGTGCATTACATCACCGTCGGCAACGATATACTCTTTACCTTCAATGCGCAAACGGCCGTTGTCGCGCGCAGCGGATTCAGATCCGTATTTTACGTAGTCATCATAAGCAATTACTTCTGCTTTGATGAAACCCTTTTCAAAATCGGTGTGGATCACACTGGCGGCCTGCGGGGCTTTCCATCCTTTGTGGATGGTCCAGGCGCGTACTTCCTGTACACCGGCAGTGAAATAGGTGATCAGTTCCAGCAGGTTATAGGCAGAACGGATCAGGCGGTTCAGACCGGGTTCCGTTAAACCATATTCTCCAAGGAACAGTTCTTTATCCGCCGGGTCTTCCATTTCGGAGATCTGCGCTTCGATGGTATTGTTCATTATAATTACCTGTGCGTTTTCCGCTTTCACGGATTCCTGCAGGGCCTGGGAAAATTTGTTGCCGGTATGAAGGGAGGCTTCATCCACGTTGGCAACGTACAATACCGGTTTTTCGGTAAGCAGGAACAGGTCGGCAATGGCTACCCTTTCTTCTTTGCTGAGGCCCAGTTCGCGAATGTTACGGCCTTTCTCCAGGTGATCCTGGCATCTTTTCAGTATTTCAAATTCTGCTTTTGCTTTCTGATCGCCGCCGGTTTTAGCCATTTTCTCTGTACGCGCTACTTTACGTTCCACGCTGTCCAGGTCTTTCAGCTGCAATTCGGTATCAATGATCTCCTTATCGCTTACAGGGTTGATCTCTCCTTCTTCGCGGAGGATGTTTTCATCTTCAAAGCAGCGGATCACGTGTACGATCGCATCTACCTCGCGGATATTGGCCAGGAACTTGTTTCCCAAACCTTCTCCTTTGCTGGCGCCTTTTACCAGGCCGGCAATGTCTACAAACTCGATGGTAGTAGGCACTATGCGATCGGGTTTTACCAGTTCCGCCAGTTTATGCATACGTTCATCAGGCACATCCACCTGACCCACGTTTGGTTCTATAGTACAGAAGCGGTAGTTACTGGCCTGCGCCTTAGCGCTGTTGCTCACCGCATTAAATAAAGTCGATTTTCCTACATTCGGCAATCCTACAATTCCAACTTGCAAAGCCATTTTTTAAAATTTGCGCAAAGATAGGTTTATTTTAGTTTATTTGTTGATTGAATAAACCAATAATCTAATGGCATTAAACTACGTATGGCTGGGATTTTTTCTTATTGCATTTGTTGTAGCACTTTTCAAGTCAGTAGTTTTACATGATGCGTCCATTTTCGGAGAGATCATGAACGGCATGTTTGCCAGCGCCAAAACCGGTGCGGAGATCTCGCTGGGACTGGCCGGTATCATGACTTTATGGCTGGGCATCATGCGGATCGGCGAGGTAGCGGGGATGATCAACCGGTTTTCCAGGCTGGTAAACCCTTTCTTTTCCAAACTGTTCCCTGAAGTGCCTAAAGGGCATCCGGCAATGGGGTCGATGATGATGAACTTTTCCGCCACCATGCTGGGGCTCGATAATGCCGCCACGCCCATGGGCCTGAAAGCGATGAAGGAGCTGCAGGAGATCAACCCGCGGCCGGAAGAGGCCAGCAACCCGCAGATTATGTTCCTGGTGCTGAATACGGCCGGTGTGGTGCTGATTCCCACTTCTGTAATAGCCATACGGCTGGCAGCCGGCGCGGCTAACCCGGCCGATATCTTCATCCCTACCCTGATATCCACGTTCATGGCCTTCATTATGGGGATGTTTGTGGTTTCCATCTACCAGAAGATCAATCTCTTTAAATTACCCGTACTGGTGTTCCTTGCGCTGTTTGCCGGAATTATGGCTGCTTTATGGTTTTGGGTACATAGTTTACCTCCTGCGGAGATAGGCCCTAAAACGGCTTCCCTCGGCGGGGCCATCATATTCAGCATTGTCATTATTTTCCTGGTGGCGGGGATGGTAAAAAAGATCAATGTATACGACGCCTTTATCGAGGGCGCCAAAGAAGGATTCCAGGTATCTGTAAGGATCATCCCTTACCTGGTGGGGATGCTGGTAGCTATCAGCGTGTTCCGGACCACCGGTTGCCTGGATTATATTACCAATGGGATCGGTTTACTGTTTGCCGCCATAGGATTCAATACCGATTTTGTGCCCGCCCTGCCGGTGGCATTTATGAAACCCCTGAGCGGCGGCGGCGCCCGCGCCCTGATGGTAGATATCCTTAAAACACACGGACCGGATTCATTTGTGGGTAAACTGGCCAGTATTATACAAGGTACTACTGAAACTACCTTTTATGTACTGGCGGTGTACTTCGGTTCTGTAAACATCAAACTTACACGGTATGCCCTGGCCGCAGGTCTTATCGCCGACTTCTTCGGTATGCTCTGCGCCATATTGCTGGCGTATCTCTTCTTCCATTAATATCATGAAAATAAAAAAGGGAAGGCTACCTTCCCTTTTTTATTTTATGCCGGTATGTTAATGGTTGCATTTACCCGCTTCACAAAATCGTCTGCACCGGTAGGACTGATCAGCCATTTCCTGTTGAGCGATTCTATCAGCACCAGGTTTTCCCTGTTGGTACACCAGCGCTGGTACTTGCCTATTTCGCTGGAACGGTAGGTGCCCAGGTACCCGAAAATGCCGCCAACTCCAAGTAAGCGGGAACTTGTGCCCAGGTCTTCTTCTGTAACGCTTCTCAGCCTTACCACATCTTCCAGCTGAATAGTAATGCTATGCAGCGGCCGCTTGATAAGTATAGTCGTAGCCGTTAGAATATAGTACCTGGGGCTCAGACACCAGGCCACCAGGATGGCCGGTACCAGGATAAACAACAGCATGGTGGTAGTCACTGCATCCTGTGAAACATCCGTGATCTGTCTGAATAAAAATATAAGTGTGATAATGATGACGAGGTTTGTTACAATCTTCGAGTTATCATCCAACGGGGCGGCGTATCGCATATATGGCTCTCCTTTAATTCGGTGGGTAAGATAAAACAAAATGATTATATGCTATCATACTTCCCGGTTTTTTCTTCAATGGTTACATCTCCGTCTTTTCTTATCTGCATTTTTATATACACCAGCAACTGGGAAGCGCCGGCTTTAAAACACACTTCCTGGGTTTTACGCACCACTTCCATCAGCTCTTCGTAGGTTCCTTCCATCACTGTTTCAAAAGGGCATACCCTATATTTTACGCCGGAGTCCCTGATCACTGCAATTGCTTCGTCTACTACCGGGTAAACCTGCTCTGATGGTACCGAAGGGATGATCTGGAGGGCTAAATTAATCTTGTTACTCATGTTTTTATAGCTTTATATA
>NZ_DATMTE010000805.1:0-17673 GCF_035564935.1 Chitinophaga sp.
TAAAAAACCGCTATAGTCGTAAACTATAGCGGTTTTAAAAATCATTAAACACTGATAGTGTTTGTTTTCCTTGTTGCCCAACCAGGATTCGAACCTAGACAAACAGAACCAAAATCTGTCGTACTACCATTATACTATTGGGCAATACCCTTGTTGTTTGGGATGGCAAAAGTATAACTTTTTTTATTTCTGCAAAAAAAACTTGCAATATTTTTAAAATATCCTTCGAAATCCTTTACTGTAAAGCCTTTACAAAACCATCTCATTCACTTTCTCTACTATCTGCGCCGGTTTTATCCACTCCATACAGGCATAATCCCCTCTGAAACAGGGTTTATTACCAAATACGGAACAGGGACGACACGGAAGATCGGGAACCTGGATAGCATTTTCCGGTGCTTGCCCATACCCCATAAACCCTGCAAAAGGATGAGTGGCGCCCCAAACAGATACTACCGGCACTCCAAACAGGGAAGCCAGGTGCATATTGGCCGAATCCATACTGATCATCACATCCAGCTGGCTGATCAGTGCCATTTCCTCATCCAGGGAAAAACGCCCCGCCACCACAATTACCTCCGGGTACTGCGCCGCCAGTTGGGTCAGTAAAGCTATCTCCTGTTTACCACCTCCGAGAAGAAACAGCTGTATTCCCTGTTCCCGCACCAGCATACCTAAAACAGCTGCCGTTTTCTCCAAAGGATACATTTTCTCCCTGTAAGTCGCAAAAGGAGCCAGTCCTATCCACTTTTTACCTTGTTTGGAACCAGTCACTGCAGTCACTGATCCAGGCAGCATACGGGGCTGAAAAACGGGTTTACGCCCCATCTCACAGCGAAGGCCCAGTTGCCGGAAAACCCTGGCATATCTTTCTATGGTGCTGGTAAGGGGTTGTAATACCTTGTTTTCACGGCGGGTTAGCGCCTTCTTTCCTGCCCGGCCCTTGTCAATAGCCACTACAGGGATACCGCTCAGGCGGAAAAAGGTCCGGATGATCTGGGATCTCAGCACATTGTGCAGGTCTGCCACTGCCGTTATCCCGTGGGCGCTTCTCACTTCACGGAACAGGCGATACAATCCTTTTACTCCTTTGTGAGTGCCTTTTACATCTGCAGGAAAAAAGGTGAGCCGGGGAATACCCGCACACAAAGCACCCCAGTTCCGGTTGGTCACAAAAACAATCTCCACATCCGGATTTTCATCCAGTACCTGTTTCATTACAGGAATGGTCATGGCTACATCGCCCATGGCAGACAACCGGGTAACCAATATCGTTTTAACTGTGCCCAAATATGGAAGTTTATTTTTCGTTCTTGTATAAAACCGGGTTCAGGGAAGGATCGTTATACATTTTCATTTGCTTGTATACCTTCATAAACTTTCTGCCGCCGGCAATATCGGCCAGGAGCGCCTCAATAGCGGTACCCAGATCTTTTTGCTGCTCCAGGAGTATATCCAGCTTACGCTGGCAGGCGGCGCGGTGCTCAGGGGTAGCGTCTGTACGGGTGGCCTCCTCCTGCATATGATAAATTTTCAGGGCTAAAATAGACAACCGGTCTATTGCCCACGCAGGGCTTTCCGTATTAATGGCGGCATCTGCAGCGGGTACCGTTTTGCTGTACTTCTCCAGGAAATAGCTGTCTATATATTCCACCACGTCTGTACGTTCCTGGTTGGAACGGTCTATCCAGCGCTTAATTCCCAATGCTTCCACCGGGTCAATATCCGGATCGCGGATAATATCTTCCAGGTGCCACTGCACCGTGTCTATCCAGTTTTTCAGGAAAAGCAGGTGTTCAATGCTGCTCTTTTCATAGGGATTGGAAATGGCCTGATGCACATCATTGTGCTCATGGTAGGCCACGATACTCTGGTTAAATATCTTATTGCACAATTGTGTAAACATGTCGCAAATGTACAAAGGCTGACAACAAAAAAGAAGCGCATGGTAGAGACCATACGCTTATTGTAAAAGATTGTCATGTGAATGTTCGAGAATGCAAATCGTGAAGGCTTTCAATGGTTATCTTGGGGTTGAAATGCCGTCAAGGTTATACCACCTTATTTCCTTTTTTACCGTAAATGATGCCATTGCACCACGCTGGCAATAATATTTTATGATTATTTGTTGTTTTGAATATTTTTTGAACGCAGTAAAAGTCAATCACTCTAATGGCTACACGTTTTTATTGAGGGTGTTTAATAAATAGCTGTTAACAAAAAATCAGATCACCAATTACAGGGCCAGGATCACAGACGTTATATTATTCATCAATCAGAAGTGGCGCTCACCACTACTTTTATGGGATTTCCTCTGCTAATGTTGACAACTTCATTTGTTTAATTATTCTCAAATAGTACCGGGTTTTCTAAATACTCAGGGTTTAAAAGTGGACATCGTGATGTCCGTGTGTCTTAGTGCAAATTAAAAGGGGCCACTGCATTTTACACTGCAGTGACCCCTCTTTTTTATACAACGTTAGTGGTAATTAGTCTGTTTTTTTGTCCAAATTAGCTTTCTGAACCAGCCGTCAGCTTTATTTTGGTGGCATAATAAAGTGGAATACCCAATAATATAATGCCTAATCCCGGTAAAGTATAGCTGGTTTCAAACACCAGCAACAGGGCGGCCAGCGATAACGCCACAATAATATAGATCATCGGCAGCACCGGGTAACCAAATGCCTTGTAGGGCCGCTCTGCCTCCGGGCGCTTCTTCCTCAAAATAAAAATACCCAGGATCGTTAATACATAAAATATCAACACACCAAAAATTACCAGTGCCAGCAGATCATTGTATCTTCCCGTTAAACAAAGCATGGAAGCCCACGCACACTGGATCCACAAACCATAGCCGGGCACACTGTGTTTATTCAGCTCACCTGCTTTTTTAAAGAACAACTTATCTTCTGCCATCGTGTAATAGATCCTCGCACCAGACAGGATTAACCCGTTATTACAACCAAAAGTAGAGATCATGATCATCACGGCAATGATAATTGCACCGCTGGAACCAAAGATCTTTTCAGTGACTGCCACGGCTACACGGTCGTTAGCAGCGAATGCAATTTCATTCAGCGGTAGTACGGCCAGGTACATCAGGTTACAGCTCACATAAATGATGGTCACAATCAGCGTTCCCAGGAACAGGGAACGGCCGATATTTTTGGCCGGGTTCTTAATTTCCCCTGCAATAAAAGTTACATTGTTCCAGGCATCGCTGGAAAACAAGGAACCTTTCATAGAAACAGCGATAGCGCCAAATAACGCCAGCCCCGATAAGGCAGTTGTTACTACCGTTCCATTCTGGGAAGTAACTGCTGCCGCATCCCAGGCATGCTGCCAGTTCACATTCCAGATCTCCGCTTTTGCGCCAAACAGTAATCCGAAAATAATAAGCCCGAATAGTGAAAGCAGCTTCGCCAGCGTAAATACCGTTTGTATCAGTTTACCATGGTGTACACCACGGGTGTTAATAAATGTTAGTAAGATGATAGATATAATAGCTACTACCTGGGCTGCGGAAATTTGCACAATACCAGCATCCAGCAGTATATTCTTCTCGCTGAAACCCGGGATCAGGTAAGCGGTAAACTTGGCAAAGGCCACCGCCACCGCAGCAATGGTACCGGTTTGAATAACGCCGAACTGCGTCCAGCCAAATAAAAATGCAATAAACGGATTGTAGGCTTCCCGGAGATACACATACTGCCCGCCTGCTTTGGGGAACATTCCTGATAACTCCCCGTAACTGAGCGCGGCAATCAGCGTTACCACTCCGGCGAGCACCCACATGGCGGTGATCCATCCGGCGCCGCCCACACTCCGGGCTATTTCTGCCGTTACAATAAAGATCCCGGAACCGATCATGGAACCCGCTACTATCATGGTGGCGTCCAACAGGCCCAGGGATGGCTTGAATGACTTAGTTTGGTTGATTTCCATATTGATATTTATAAAAAATCCCGGCTCATAAGGGAACCGGGACTATAAGGTAGAAAATTTTTCTGATGGTTTATCCGCTTATTTGGCAGAAGCTGCTGAACCATTCTCGTTCATACCCTTAATAACTTCCGGTGTTACATCGTAAGCCGGATCTTTATACAGGATGTTGCTGGCTGTGCTGCGGTAAGAGAATATATATGCAAAACGTTTGTCGGCATTGAATGCTTTCAGGAAATCATCCAGTCTCTTCTGTAATTCCTCGTTGAATTTGGTTTCCTGCTCTGTATAGGAAGCACGCAGGTTCTGCGCTTCCTGCTCCAGCTGCTGTTGTTTGGACATCAGGCTGCGTTGTGCGGACTCACCCTGTTCCTGGGTAAGCGTAGACGCCCTGCGCTGCAGATCTTCATACTCGCTCTGCAATGCCCTGGCCTTGCCTTTCAGTTGGTTGTCCATCTGCTGCTGCTTCTGTTCCAGCACCGCTCTCTTTTCCTTGAAATACTCAAAATGCGCTTCCAGTGAGTCCAGGTCTACATAGGCAATTTTGAAACTACCCGCAGCAGGAGTACTGCTGTTTGCCGCAGAAGTTGCAGCTGGCGCACTGTTACCAGCTTTATTTCCCTGGCAAGACATCAATAATCCGGCTGAAAACGCCGCCAATAATCCTTTGGTCACTAATTGTTTACAAGTGCGCATGTTAATAGGTGGATTTGCTTTAAGTACATTTTAAAAATGGAACGGCTAAAATAAGGTTTTTACCGGATTTTCATATTCCTATCCGCTTTTTTAGCTAGGTTTTAACTAATATTATTATTTCACCTTATCCAACAGGATCTCCGGCTCGTTAGTGGTAATATAATCTACCCCGTTTTTCAGCAAATCATCCATTATTTCCGGGTTATCTATCGTCCAGGCATTGGTGGTTACTTTATGCTGCTTCGCAGTAGCTATCAGCCGGGGATCATTTTTAAACACCTGCTGGTGATAGTCAAGCCCCCATATTCCGTCTGCCTGTAGCTGTGCAGGCGTTTTGTCGCCATTGAGATAAGCTATTTTAGCCGCAGGATCGAGTTCTTTTATTTTTTTGCAGATATTGTAGTCAAAGCTGATATAAAACATCCACGCCTGGGCCTTCTTCGCCTGCACCATTGCTACTGCTTTGGCAGCCAGCAGATCCCCCCTGCCGGTACGCGATGGCTTTAACTCCAGCACCAGCCTTGTACGGTGTTGCTCCATGATCACGTCAATGAACTCTTCCAGCGTAGGCACCCTGTCCCCGTTCTTCAGCTGCACCGTTTGCAGGTCTGCCAGCGTGCTTTCTTCTACCTTCTTTCCTCCTATTTCCGGGTCATGCGAAATCACCATCTCATTATCTGAAGATAACCACACATCAAACTCCGATCCTTCACAACCCAGCTTCATAGCATCTTTCAGGGAGGTAATACTATTCTGGCTTCCCTCATGGTGCTTCCATGCTCCACGGTGGGCTACCACTTTATTACGGATGAAATCATCCGCCACCAGCAGGAAATCAGCGGTGTCTGCACCTGCCTTAATGCGTACAGGATAGGTAAAGCTGCCTTCTTTACTTACTGCTGCTTTCTTCTTCAGTTTTAACTCATGACCGCTAATGGTAAATAGTCCCGATTTGTCTTCCAGCAATGTGGCAGCCGATAGCTGCCCGTCCCTGTTGTAGATCTTCCCGATTACGGCGTTCTTTTGCTGAACGGGAATCGTATAGGCGTCCAGGTAAGGAGCGCTGGCCTGTTGCCCTGCGGCAGCTGTACCCATCAAGGTGATCCCTGCCATCAGAAATATTTTTTTGCAATTGTTCATGTTATCTGCGTTTGTCCTGAAAATAGCGCGCAATTTATCTATTTCCATCCCATAGGTGGAAAATCATCCTATTAAATTAATATAAAGCTTTTAAATTGTCCGCACTGCATTTACAAACGAAAAGCTGGGGGGGCCGGGCGCTGCAAGGTAATTGTTCCTGCATAACCGGAAACCGGTGGATCCGCTTTCCCGATAGAGTGTCAGGCACTGCGCTGTCACTGTTCCTGCTGAGTAGCGTCGCATAGGCTTCCACTACCTCAGTTGGTGTCAGGCACCGCGCTGTCACTGTTCCTGCCCGCGCTTTAATTGTGTTGTATCACCAGTACATTGAACCTGGCAGGATCCAGCGGATAGCCATTGCTGATAAGGGTGTAAATCTTCCCGGTTTGAGTGGCCATGTCCACGGTTTTCAATGCTTTGGAAGTATTGGAAGAATCGGCCGAGCGGAAATTGATCTTGTAATGGGCGCTATCACCCCAAAGCGGAGCAAAACCAGTTTGTGCAGGAAACGGAATCCTGCTGAAAAAACGCGGAAGCGTATCGGAATACAGGTCCATGAGCAATGGTGAACGATCCGGCCTGAAGCCCTGCGCAAAGTTAATCAACCTGAATTTAGCCAGTCCCGCCCCCGGATCACTGAGATCATCTTCTGTAATGATCAGCATAGTAGCGCCGGCGCTGTCGGCGCCCAGGAAAGCAGAATAATAACGGTTGTTTCGAAGATAGATCTGCGCCCGTAACAACTCCTTATCCGGCTGCCGGCTGTCTGCAATGATCAGGTTATATTTTTGCGCGCGTAAAGATTTATACCCGGTATTGGTTCCATAACCTATATTATTCCCAACGCTGAACGTATCCAGTTTCACATTATACTGAACATCACCGGGCGCTGCATTTACAAACAAAAAGCTGCCGTGGGTATCGGGCACTGCACTGTCACTGTTCTTTTTACAGGCGCCTATTATCACCAGCAATACTAAAACAGGAATGATCAGGTGTTTCATGAAATCCGCTTCTTTTTACGGACCCAAATGTAATGATATTAAAACAAAAAGCGCCTGCCTTTGGGGCAAGCGCTTCTGTTTTAATATCTGTATAATACTATTCTTCTTCGTCAAACTGGAACACTTCTTTGGAAGAGGCCAGGATGTCGTATTCTTCTTTCGAACCTACGATCATGTTCTCGAACTCGCGTAAACCGGTACCGGCAGGGATCAGGTGACCTGTGATCACATTCTCCTTCAGACCCATCATATCGTCGATCTTACCGTTGATGGCAGCCTGCGACAATACTTTGGTGGTTTCCTGGAACGAAGCGGCTGAGATCCAGCTACGTGTACCGAGAGACGCTTTCGTAATACCCTGCAGGAGCGGGCTGGATGTAGCCGGCTGTGCATCACGGTACTCTACCAGTTTCTTATCTGCACGACGTAACAGGGAGTTTTCTTCACGAACCTGGCGCAGTGTTACAATCTGACCTGCTTTCAGGTTAGCTGATTCACCTGCTTCAGTTACAACCTTCTTATCAAAGATCATATCGTTTTCTTCGAAGAAATCGAACCTGTCTTCTGTATCACCTTCGAGGAAGCGGGTATCACCCGGATCTTCGATGTTTACTTTACGCATCATCTGGCGAACAATCACCTCGATGTGTTTATCATTGATCTTCACACCCTGTAAGCGGTATACTTCCTGGATTTCATTTACCAGGTATTCCTGTACGGCAAACGGTCCTTTGATAGACAGGATATCCGCGGGAGTAGTAGAACCGTCGGAGAGGGAAGTACCGGCCTTCACAAAGTCGCCGTCCTGAACCAGGATGTGACGTGTTAACGGCACCAGGTATTTCTTCACCTGGCTTTCACGGCTTTCAATGATGATTTCGCGGTTACCACGTTTGATGTTACCAAAAGCTACCACACCGTCAATTTCAGAAACGATGGCAGGGTTGCTCGGGTTACGTGCTTCAAACAGCTCAGTTACACGTGGCAAACCACCCGTGATATCTCTCAGTTTACCGATAACGCGGGGGATCTTCACAATTACCTGTCCGGCTCTTACTTTATCACCTTCGGAGATGACGATGTGTGAACCAACCGGTAAGTTGTAGGATTTCACCTCTTTGTTACCATCTACCATGATAGACGGGATCTTGTTTTTATCTTTTGTTTCAATTACCACTTTCTCACGGTGACCGGTCTGTTCATCAGCTTCTTCACGGAAGGTAATACCCTCGATGATGCTGTCGAAACGGATGCTACCAGGAATTTCAGACACGATAACGGCGTTGAACGGATCCCATGTACAGATCATATCACCTTTCACCACTTTCTGCCCGTCTTTCACCAGCAGGGTAGAACCGTAAGGAATGTTGTTGGTAACAAGCAGACGGTCATTTTTCACGTCCATGATACGCAACTCACCGGTACGGCCGATAACCACCTGTACTTTTTCACCATCGTTGTTTTCGTAGGTGGTAGTACGTAAGCCATCGAATTGAACAGTACCATCAAACTTGGCTGGTAAACCGGATTCAACGGAAGTAGAACCGGCAACACCACCCACGTGGAAGGTACGCAGTGTAAGCTGTGTACCAGGCTCACCGATCGACTGTGCAGCGATGATACCCACGGCATCACCTTTCTGTGCAGTATAACCGCTCGCCAGGTTTTTACCGTAACATTTCACGCATACACCCCTGCGGCTTTCGCAGGTGAGTACAGAACGGATCTCTACGGTTTCAATTGCACTTTCTTCAATCCTGTGTGCAATTTCTTCAGTGATCTCAGCGCCGGCAGCAACGATCAGCTCATCATCATTATGAGGATCAAATACATCGTGCAGGGAAGTACGTCCGAGGATACGGTCGTACAGTGTTTCAATCACTTCTTCATTATCTTTCAACGCTGAAGTAGCAATACCACGGAGGGTACCGCAATCTTCCTCATTGATCACCACATCCTGCGCAACGTCTACCAGACGACGGGTCAGGTAACCCGCATCCGCCGTTTTCAACGCCGTATCCGCAAGACCCTTACGGGCACCGTGCGTAGAGATGAAGTATTCCAATACGTTCAAACCATCTTTAAAGTTGGACAATACCGGGTTTTCGATGATCTCGGAACCGGTAGATCCACTCTTACGCGGCTTGGCCATCAGCCCCCTGATACCAGCCAGCTGTTTGATCTGCTGCTTGGAACCACGCGCACCGGAATCCAACATCATGTATACAGAGTTGAATCCTTGCTTGTCTGTTGCCAGCTCACGGATCAGGGTTTCTGTCACCTTCGTATCCACACGTGACCAGATATCGATGATCTGGTTGTAACGTTCGTTGTTGGTGATCAGACCCATGTTATAGTTATCCCAAACCTCGTCTACCTCGCTGGAAGCGCCATCAATCATGTCTTGCTTAACATCCGGGATGATCAGGTCATTAATGTTAAATGACAGACCACCGCGGAACGCCATGCGGAAACCTAATTGCTTGATGTCGTCCAGGAACTTGGCAGTTGCCGGGATGTTGGTTGCTTTGATGATATCACCGATGATTTCACGCAATGATTTTTTGGTCAGCAGTGCGTTTACATAACCGGCAGCTTTAGGTACGAACTGGTTGAACAGCACGCGGCCTACCGTTGTTTCGATCAGTTTCTTCTCGAGTTCACCATTTGCATTTCTCACATCAGCTTTAACACGGATGTGTGCATGCAGATCGATACGGTCTTCGTTCAATGCGATGATTACTTCTTCAGCAGAGTAGAAAGCTTTACCTTCTCCCCTCACTACTACATCACCCATTGTTTTCTTACCCTTGGTGATGTAGTACAAACCAAGCACCATGTCCTGTGAAGGCAGGGTGATAGGCGTACCATTCTGCGGGTTAAGAATGTTATGTGAAGACAGCATCAGCAGCTGGGCTTCCAGGATTGCAGCATTGCTCAAAGGCACGTGTACCGCCATCTGGTCACCATCGAAATCCGCGTTGAACGCAGAACACACGAGCGGGTGCAGCTGGATCGCTTTACCTTCCACCAGTTTAGGCTGGAAAGCCTGTATGGACAAACGGTGCAGGGTTGGCGCACGGTTTAACATCACCGGGTGACCCTTCAGCACGTTTTCCAGGATATCCCAAACCACCGCTTCTTTCCGGTCTACCAGCTTTTTCGCTGATTTTACGGTTTTAACGATGCCTCTTTCAATCAGTTTGCGAATAATAAATGGTTTGAACAGTTCCGCCGCCATATCTTTTGGCAAACCGCACTCGTGCAGCTTCAGTTCAGGTCCTACCACGATAACAGAACGTCCGGAATAATCCACACGTTTACCGAGCAGGTTCTGACGGAAACGGCCTTGTTTACCTTTCAGTACATCCGACAGGGATTTCAGTGCACGACCACCTTCCGCTTTCACCGCGTTGGATTTACGGGAGTTGTCAAACAGGGAATCCACTGCTTCCTGCAGCATACGTTTTTCGTTACGAAGGATCACCTCAGGCGCCTTAATTTCGATCAAACGTTTCAGACGGTTGTTACGGATAATTACCCTGCGGTAAAGATCGTTCAGGTCGGAAGACGCAAAACGGCCACCATCCAGCGGCACTAACGGACGCAGTTCTGGTGGTACCACAGGAATATATTGCATTACCATCCATTCAGGACGGTTTTCCACACGGCCATTGGCTTCACGGAATGCTTCCACCACGCTCAAACGCTTCAGCGCTTCCGCTTTACGTTGCTGGGAAGTTTCAGTGGCAGCCTGGTTACGCAGCTGGTAAGAAAGGCCGTCCAGGTCAATACGGGCCAGCATCATTTCCACCGCTTCGGCACCCATCTTAGCAATAAACTTGTTAGGATCTTCATCCGGTAACAGCTGATTGTCTTTTGGTAAGGTGTCCAGGATATCCAGGTATTCTTCTTCAGTGAGCAGGTCACCGTAGTTCATGCCTTTTTCCTGTTTCATACCCGCCTGGATCACTACGTATCTTTCATAGTAAACGATGGTTTCCAGTTTCTTGGAACTCATTCCAAGCAGGTAACCGATCTTGTTAGGCAGGGATTTGAAATACCATATATGTACAACGGGCACCACTAAACGAATATGGCCCATTCTCTCACGACGTACTTTCTTCTCCGTTACCTCAACACCACAACGGTCACACACAATACCCTTATAACGGATACGTTTATATTTTCCGCAATAGCATTCGTAATCCTTTACAGGCCCGAATATCCTTTCGCAGAATAAACCATCACGTTCCGGCTTGTAAGTACGGTAGTTGATGGTTTCAGGTTTCAGCACCTCACCGTATGAACGCTCCAGGATAACATCCGGAGAAGCCAGACTGATGGTAATGCTGTTAAAATTTGATTTAGGACGATTTTCTTTTTTGATAGCCATCTGTAATTAGCTTTTAGCTGTTAGCCGTTGGTGGTAAGCCAGCGACAAAAATTTTATTCCTGCGAAATATCCAAGCTATCAGCCAATGGCATTACTGCCAATGGCTGGTAGCTAAAAGCTCTTAGTCAAATTTCAGATCCAGACCCAGACCACGCAATTCATGGATCAATACATTGAAGGATTCAGGCACACCGGCTTTCGGTATGTTGTCGCCCTTCACGATTGATTCATATGCTTTGGCACGACCCACGATATCATCAGATTTAATAGTAAGCAGTTCCTGCAGGATGTTGGATGCACCGTATGCTTCCAGTGCCCATACCTCCATCTCACCAAAACGCTGACCACCAAACTGGGCTTTACCACCCAGCGGCTGTTGGGTAATGAGACTGTACGGTCCGATAGAACGGGCGTGCATCTTATCATCCACCATGTGGCTCAGTTTAAGCATATAGATAACACCCACGGTTGCTTTCTGGTGGAAGCGGTCGCCCGTTTCACCGTCGTGCAGGTAAGCGTGACCAAAGCTTGGCAGGCCAGCTTCATTAATATAAGAAGCAATTTCTTCGGTAGTAGCACCATCAAAGATCGGCGTCGCAAAACGTACACCCAGTTTCAGACCAGCCCAACCCAATACGGTTTCATAGATCTGTCCGAGGTTCATACGGGAAGGTACCCCGAGTGGGTTCAGTACAATATCCAGTGGTGTACCATCTTCCAGGAACGGCATGTCTTCATCACGCACGATCTTGGCAACGATACCCTTGTTACCGTGACGTCCCGCCATCTTATCCCCTACTTTCAGCTTACGTTTGCTGGCCAGGTAAACCTTCGCCAGTTTCAGTACACCGGCTGGCAGCTCATCACCGATAGAGATGTTGAACTTCTCACGTTTGTAACGGCCCAGCTCTTCGTTGAACTTGATGTTATAGTTATGCAGCAGGGTATTGATCTGATCGTTCACCACTTCGTCTGTTGTCCAGCCCAGCGGGTTTACGTTCATGAAATCAATGTTTACCAGGTTCTTCGGAGAGAACTTGGAACCCTTTGAAATCAGTACTTCACCGTAAGTGTTGGTAATACCCTGGGATACTTTATCCTTCAGTAATACCTGCAACTTGCTCATGAGCACTTCCAGCAGGTCTTCCGCATTCTTCTGGTGAATTTTCTCCAGTTTCTCGATAGCTGCTTTTTCGCGGGTTTTGGAATTTTTATCTTTCTTCGCGCGGCTGAACAGTTTCTTATCAATCACCACACCTTCTGTTGACGGAGGCGCTTTCAGTGAAGCGTCTTTCGCATCAGAAGCCTTGTCACCAAAGATCGCTCTTAACAGTTTTTCTTCAGGAGAAGGATCAGATTCACCACGCGGAGTGATTTTACCGATCAGGATATCGCCTTCCTTAATGTGCGCACCTACACGGATAATACCGTTCTGGTCGAGGTCTTTTGTAGCCTCTTCACTTACGTTGGGAATATCCGGGGTCAGCTCTTCTTCACCCAGCTTGGTATCACGAACTTCCAGTTCATATTCATCAATGTGGATGGAGGTAAACAGGTCCTCACGTGCAACACGCTCGGAAATTACGATCGCATCCTCAAAGTTGTAACCTTTCCATGGCATGAACGCTACCTTCAGGTTGCGTCCCAGCGCCAGTTCACCACCACGGGTAGCATAACCTTCTGTTAAGAAGTCGCCATCCTTAACACGCTGACCTTTCTTTACGCAAGGTCTGAGGTTAATACAGGTGCTCTGGTTGGTTTTTACGAATTTGGTCAGTGTGTAAACGATCAGATCGTCTTCAAAGCTTACCAGTTTCTGCATTTCATCACGTTCGTAACGAACATGGATTTCATTTGCATCCACAAATTCGATCACACCATTACCATCTGCGGTGATCTGCAAACGGGAGTCGCGCGCTGCCTTGCCTTCCAGGCCGGTTCCCACGATAGGAACTTCCGGATTCAGCAGTGGCACGGCCTGACGTTGCATGTTTGATCCCATCAACGCACGGTTGGCATCATCATGTTCCAGGAACGGAATCAGTGATGCACTCAAACCTACGATCTGGTTAGGCGCCACGTCCATAAATTCCACTTCATCCCTGTCGAGGATCGGGAAGTCGCCGGTTTCGCGGGATTTCACCTTATCATTTACAAAGTGGCCTTTGTCATCCAGTGGGGCGTTCGCCTGCGCAATCTTCACAGAATCTTCTTCCTCAGCGCTCAGGAACTCCACTTTATGCATATCCACTTTACCGCTGCTTACTTTACGGTAAGGTGTTTCAATAAAGCCCATCTCATTCACCTTCGCGTGAACGCAAAGGGTGGAGATCAGACCGATGTTCGGACCTTCCGGTGTTTCAATGGTACACAAACGGCCATAGTGGCTGTAGTGAACGTCACGCACCTCAAAGCCTGCTCTTTCACGACTCAAACCACCGGGCCCGAGAGCGGAAATACGGCGTTTATGCGTGATTTCAGACAACGGGTTTGTTTGATCCAGGAACTGTGACAACTGGGAAGTACCGAAGAAGGAGTTGATCACGGAAGACAAGGTCCTCGCATTGATCAGGTCTACCGGCGTAAATACCTCGTTATCACGTACGTTCATTCTTTCACGGATGGTACGTGCCATACGTGCAAGACCAACACCAAACTGAGCATATAGCTGCTCGCCTACAGTACGTACACGGCGGTTAGACAGGTGATCGATATCATCGATTTCCGCCTTACCGTTGGTGAGCTGTACCAGGTACTTGATGATGGAGATGATGTCGTCCTTCGTCAGCACTTTCATGTCTAACGGGGTAGGAAGACCTAATTTTCTGTTGATCTTGTAACGACCCACGTCACCTAAATCGTAACGTTTGTCGGAGAAGAACAATTTATCAATAATACCCCTTGCTGTTTCGTCATCCGGCGCATCAGCCCCGCGCAACTGGCGGTAGATGTGCTGAACGGCTTCCAGCTCGGAGTTAGATGTATCCTTGTTTAATGTATTGTAGATGATGGAGAAATCACCACTCACCTCTTCTTTCTGAACAAACACGCTTTTCAATCCCATGTCTACAATGGTTTCGATATTCGCTTCGTCCAGGATGCTATCGCGCTCCAGCATAATTTCATTACGCTCGATGCTCACCACTTCACCAGTATCTTCATCCACAAAGTCTTCCACCCAGCTTCTTAAAACGCGGGCTGCCAGCTTCTTGCCGGCATATTTATCAAGACTTTTCTTGTCTGCTTTTACTTCATCTGCCATGCCAAACAGCTGCAGAATATCTTTATCTGTTTCATAGCCGATGGCACGCAACAGGGTGGTTACCGGGAATTTCTTCTTACGGTCGATGTAAGCGTACATCACGTTGTTGATGTCCGTTGCAAACTCCATCCATGCGCCCTTGAACGGGATCACCCTTGCAGAGTAGATCTTGGTTCCGTTCGGATGTACAGATTGACCAAAGAAAACACCAGGTGAACGGTGCAGTTGGGATACAACAACACGCTCAGCACCATTAATAACGAAAGTACCTCTTGGAGTCATGTACGGAATGTTTCCTAAGAACACATCCTGCACAATCGTCTGGAAATCCACATGCTCCTCATCATTACAGCTTAAGCGGAGTTTCGCTTTCAACGGTACGGAATAAGTAAGCCCGCGCTCAATACACTCCTCGATGGTATAACGCGGAGGATCCACGAAATAATCAAGGAATTCCAGATTAAAGATATTTCTGGTATCTGTAATCGGGAAGTTCTCTTTAAATACTTTAAAAAGGCCTTCGTTGTTTCGCTTGTCTGGTGTGGTTTCTAATTGGAAGAAATCCTTGAAAGATTGGATTTGGATAGCCAACAGATCCGGTGTCTCAGTAACTTGTTTGATCTTTCCAAAATTTACTCTTTCGTTTGTTTGGGCTTTTTTTAGAGACATATTCGAAGTTAGCAGTTATATGACTTGTAAGAATTAGGGAAATTAAGATTTCTTTGCCAATACCATCCCAATTTATTTATGCCTTCTGCACGTGGTCAAAGTCACCTGGTAGTGATTCCCCGTTTTGACTCTCTGAAAAAGACACTTTCCCAAAGGGAATAAGGCCAAAAGTGCAAAAGCACTTTTGACCTTTAAAAGATGTATACTTAAGCAAAGAATTACTGAATTTCAACTTCAGCACCAGCTTCGGTCAGCTTAGCTTTCAGGTCTTCTGCCTCAGCTTTGGTAACGCCTTCCTTGATGGATTTAGGTGCACCGTCAACCAGCTCTTTCGCTTCTTTCAGACCTAAGCCGGTCAGATCTTTAACGATCTTAACAACGTTCAGTTTGCTAGCACCTGCAGCTTTCAGTACAACGTTAAAGGCAGTTTTTTCTTCCGCAGCAGCAGCTTCGCCACCACCAGCAGCAACCACAACTGCAGCAGCAGCTGGTTCGATGCCATACTCGGATTTCAGTACATCTGCGAGTTCCTGTACTTCCTTAACAGTTAAACCTACTAATTGTTCAGCTAATGCTTTTACGTCTGCCATTTTATAATGTTTTAATGTAATGTTTGTAATGTTGTTGTTAATTATATTGTGACTTGGAAGCCAATGTTGTATATGGATAGCCCGCGGCCAGCCATATTATTCTGCTGCAGGTGCTTCCACCCCAGCTTCTTCTTTCTTGCCTTTTTCCAGTAAAGCAGCAATAACGCGCTTTGCAGGAGATTGCAACAGACCGATAACTTCGCCGATAAGCTCGTTCTTGGTCTTGATGTTGGTTAAAGCAGTCAGCTGATTATCGCCTACGAATATTTCATCAGCAACAAATGCAGCTTTCAGTACCGGTTTTTCCAGTTTACCGTTTGCTTTACGGAAGGAAGAGATGATCAGTGCCGGTTCTTTCGGGCTGTCGGAAAACATCAGGGCAGTTACACCATGTAAACTGTCATAAACACCTGCATATTTTTCGCTATCCAGGGATTCCAAAGCCTTACGGATCAGGGTGTTCTTAGCCACCTTCATTTCCACTTGCTTATCGAAGCACACTTTCCTCAGGTCATTCACCTGCGCTACCGTTAATGATTCGGTATTAGTGATATAAAAGTTGCTATATTGAGAGAACTTACTTTTCAGCAGTTCAATCGCTTCTTGTTTTTGATCTTTATTCATATTATAACGTTTGTAGCAAGCCCCATCTTTACAGATAACGGCTACAACTCGTGATCAATTAGTTTTGAACAGATTTAGTATCGATAACAATACCAGGACTCATGGTGCTAGCCATAGACAGACCTCTCAGGTAAGTACCTTTTGCAGTAGCTGGTTTCAGCTTGATGATAGCATTGATCAGCTCTAATGAGTTCTGCTCAATTTTATCAGATGCGAAAGATACACGACCGATAGAAGCGTGGATGATACCAGCTTTATCTACCTTGAAAGTGATTTTACCGCCTTTAACATCGTTTACTGCAGCTGCAACGTCGTTAGTAACAGTACCGGTCTTAGGGTTTGGCATCAGGTTACGTGGACCTAAAATCTTACCCAGTTTACCGATCTTCGGCATTACAGCAGGAGTAGCTACGATTACGTCTACATCAGTCCAGCCAGCTTCGATCTTCTGGATAAATTCATCCAGTCCAACGAAATCAGCACCTGCTTCTTTTGCAGCAGCTTCTTTATCAGGTGTGCAAAGCACCAACACCCTTTTAGTTTTACCAGTACCGTGTGGAAGCGTTACGGAACCACGGATCGCCTGGTCTGCTTTCTTAGGATCAACGCCTAAGCGGATATGTAAATCGACAGAACTGTCGAATTTAGTACAGTTAATATCTTTAACTAAGCTGGAAGCCTCTTTCAGGCTGTAAATCTTATTTTTTTCGAGCTTAGCGTCAGCTACTTTTCTCTTTTTAGTTGCCATTTGTCAAAATGATTTTAAGATCCTGCCTCAACAGGGTGAAACAATTAGTTTTCCCAAGGGGCTTTACCATCAACAGTAATACCCATGCTACGAGCAGTACCAGCCACCATTTTCATAGCGCTGTTCAGCGTAAAGCAGTTCAGATCAGCCATCTTGTCTTGTGCAATAGCCTCTACCTGAGCCCAGGAAACTTTACCCACCTTGTTACGGTTAGGTTCTTTAGAACCACTCTGCAATTTAGCAGCTTCCAGCAGCTGTACAGGTGCCGGAGGAGTTTTAATTACGAAGTCGAAAGATTTGTCAGTGTAAACAGTCAGCAACACAGGCAATACTTTACCCATTTTATCCTGGGTGCGGGCATTGAACTGTTTGCAGAACTCCATGATGTTCACACCTTTGGAACCCAGCGCAGGTCCAATTGGAGGTGCAGGGTTGGCCTGGCCGCCTTTCACCTGCAATTTCACGTACGTTGCGATTTCTTTTGCCATGTTTCTTAATTTAATTTGGTTAAACGCTCCCTGCAAAACAGGAAACTCCCAAAAGTAAAAGACTAAAAATAACCTTTTAAAGGGGATGCAAAGGTATATATTATTATGAACTTG
>NZ_DATMTE010000806.1:0-18224 GCF_035564935.1 Chitinophaga sp.
GCGGCAGTCGCGGATTAGGTAAGAACATGTCTTTACAGCTCGCTAAAAGCGGACACGATATCATCCTTACTTATAAAAGCAACGAGGCGGAAGCAAACAAGGTGGTAACGGAAATTCAATCGCTGGGACAAAAAGCGATCGCGTATAAACTGGATACCGCCGACACAAAAGCATTCGGGGGATTCCTCGCGGAAGTGGCGGCACACCTGGAAGAGAATACCGGAACGGGTAAATTCGACTTCCTGGTAAACAATGCGGGCATCGACAGAAGTTCCCTGATCTCCGATACTACAGAAGAGGATTTTGATGAACTGTACCAGGTGCATTTAAAAGGTGTATACTTCCTTACACAAAAAGCATTGCCTTTTATCAATGATAACGGGCGTATCATTAACCTGTCTACCGGCCTGGCAAGGTTTGTTACACCCGGTTACGCCGCTTACGCTTCCATGAAAGGGGCCATAGAAGTATTTACCAGGTACCTGGCTAAGGAAGTGGGCGCACGTGGCATTACCGCCAACGTAGTGGCCCCGGGCATTATAGAAACAGATTTTACAAAAGCGACTTTTGAACATGCGCCACAGGCAATATCCTACATTACTGCACATACAGCATTGGGCCGTACCGGCCTGCCAGACGATATTGGCGGCATAGTAGCCTTCCTGTGTACGGAAGAAGCGCGCTGGATCACAGCACAGCGTATTGAAGCCTCCGGCGGCATGTTCCTGTAACGGATACAGATAAGAAAAAGCACGGCAGCCATCTGCCGTGCTTTTTTGATTATCTTTCAGCGCCAGGCCACTTAAAAAGGCATGACCGTTATCGGACACCTCCTGTATTAAAAACGGGCATCTGCAATGGATATTTTCCTGCTAAAGTACTGATTATCATAATGCAGGGTTTCCGGCATCCAATTAGCGCGCGTGCATACTATGTTCAGGAATTACTTCAACATCGCACTCAGGAACCTTTGGAGAAACAAAGGTTTTTCAGCCATCACCATATTCGGGCTTGCCATTGGCATTACCACCTGCCTGCTCATTACTTTATTTGTTACAGATGAACTGAGCTACGACCGGTTCCATAAAAAAGCAGACAGGATCTACCGGGTGGATGCCGACTTTTTCGTGAACGGCAATGCTTTCAGGGAAAGGTTTACGCCAAGCCAGTTGGCCCCGGTACTGCAACGGGAATATCCCAACGTAGAAAATTACGTGCGGTTCATCCGCCAGGGAAATATACTGGTGAAGAAAGGCACTACTACGCTGGTAGAACATAATGCCAGCTTTGCAGATTCCACACTGTTTGATGTGTTTAGCCTGGAAATGATCAGCGGGGACCCCAAAACCGCGCTCACCCAACCGCATACCATGGTGATCTCCGAGCGCATGGCACTTAAGTATTTCAACAGCACAGATGTAGTGGGCAAAACATTGCAAACAGATAATGTTAATACCTATCAGATCAGCGGCGTGATAAAGGATGTGCCTGAGCAGTCGCACCTGCACTTTGATTTCGTGCGCGCCATGTCCGAACTGCCGGAAAGCCGGGAAGAGGGTGGCTGGATGTCCGACAACTACACCACTTATGTGCTGATGCGGGAAGGCGCCACCGGCGCGCAACTGCAAAGCTATGTGGATGCCGCCACCAAAAAATATATGGAAGGGCCGCTGCAGAAAATGACGGGCAGCAACTTTGCGGACCTTAAAAGATCGGGCGGTCATTTTGGATATAATGTAATGCCGCTCACAAAAATCCATCTATATTCCTCACTGGCCGATGAAGTGGAACCTTCCGGCAACATCCAGTATGTATATATCTTTATTGCCGTGGCGGTAATCATCCTGCTCATCGCCTGTGTAAATTTTATGAACCTGTCAACCGCCCGCTCTGCAGGCCGTGCAAAAGAAGTGGGAGTACGGAAAGTACTGGGCTCCCAAAGGAGTTCCCTGGTATTCCAGTTCCTGACAGAATCAATATTAACCAGCTTTTTTGCATTGTTACTGGCATTGGCGCTGGCGATGTTGTTGCTGCCCTATCTGAACCAGTTATCAGGTAAGCATATTGTGCTGAAAACCGGTTACCTGTTGTGGCTGTTGCCTTTCCTGCTGCTTACCGCCGGCGTGATTGGTTTGATGGCCGGTAGCTACCCCGCATTTTTCCTCTCCGCCTTTGAGCCGATCAAAGTGCTGAAAGGTAAGCTGAACGGCGGTTTCAGGAACGGCTGGCTGCGGAGCAGCCTGGTAGTTTTCCAGTTTGCTTCTGCTATTTTGCTGATTGTGGGTACATTGGTGATCAACAGCCAGCTGAATTATATCCGGAACAGGAAGCTTGGCTATAACCGGGAACAGGTGCTCATTATAGGCAATACACGATCGCTCGCAACCCACGCCAGTAGCTTTAAGCGTGAAGTGGTGGCCATTCCTGGGGTGGAATCGGGCACCATAACAGCCTCTTTACCTACTGATATGAGTCTCAATACCAACATCTATTCAAAAGATGCTGCGCATAGTGCAGGCCAGGTAACGGGTGTACCGGATTGGTATGTGGATGCAGACTACCTTCAAACCATGGGTATGCAAATAGCCAGTGGCCGCAATTTCTCGCCCGATATGCCTTCAGATACCTTTGCCGTATTGCTTAATGAAACCGCCGCGCGGTTGTTTGGCTTCAGTAACCTGGAGGAGAAATACCTTTATAGCGGGGAGGCAAAGCCGCTGAAAGTGATCGGCATCGTGAAAGACTTCAACGCCGGCAGCTTAAGAAATAAAATTCCTCCCGTAGTGTTCCGGTTAACGGAAAATCCCGGCCATATCGCCTTCAGAATCCATACTGCCGATATCCAGGGGCTCATCGCGAAAATAAAAAGCACTTATGATGCACAGCCGGGTATGAGCGGGCAGCCATTCGTATATTCTTTCCTCGACGATGATTTCAACCGCCTGTATATTGCGGAGCAACGTACCGGGAAGATCTTCATTACTTTTGCCGTATTGGCGGTAGTAATCGCCTCCCTGGGCTTATTTGGATTAATTACCTATGCAGCAGAGCAACGTACAAGGGAAATAGGGATCCGCAAAGTACTGGGCGCTTCTGTACCGGGTATTGTAGCCATGCTGTCGAAAGATTTCCTGAAACTGGTGCTGGCAGCTATCCTCATTGCTACGCCGCTGGCCTGGTACATGATGAGCCGGTGGCTGCAGAATTTTGCCTACCAGGTAAAGATCAGCTGGACTTTGTTTGTGATTGCTGCATTTATTGCTATCGCCATTACGCTTTTAACCGTGAGTTACCGGGCCATCATGGCCGCCACTGCAAACCCCGTGAATAGTCTTAAAGCAGAATAACTAACCGGCGAGCGGGAGTTCCAGGTAAAAGGAACTTCCGCCTTCGCGGTTGTTCTCAAACCAGATCTGCCCTTGTTGTGCGATTGTATATTCTTTACAGAGAAATAACCCCAGGCCGATACCCTTTTCATTATCCGTACCAAAAGTAGAGCGCACTTTCAGGGAAAAAATATCCTCCTGGCTGGAAACGTCAATACCCCGGCCGCTGTCCCTTACTTCAATGAGGCACCTGTCGCCTGTTTTGCTGGTTCTTATAAAGATAGTGCCGCCGGAAGGGGTGAACTTTGCCGCATTGCCCAGCAGGTTACGCACAATGAGCTGCAGCATATTAATATCGGCCATCACTTTTATGGAAGCGTCTATATTGATGTCCAGGCTGATCTTTTTTTTGGATACAGCCATTTTGTTGATCTTCAGGATAGGATGTATAGCTGCCGCCACATCTACAGGCGTGAGGTTCACATGAAGGCCGTCCATTTGTGTTTTGGACCATACCAATATATTATACAGCATCTCCTGTGTGCTGTTCACTACGTATAGTAATTCCGTTTCTATCTGGGTTTTATTTTCCGTGTCCAGCTCCGCTTCCCTCATCAGCTGCAGGTACGACTGTATCGCTGCCAGCGGGTTACGCAGGTCGTGGGAGATGAGTGAAAACAGCTTACTCTTTTCTGTATTCATGATCTCAAGGGAGCGGGTTTTTTCTTCCCCTCTCTGCTTTTCAGTATTGTAGGCATTTTTAAGATAAATGGTACCTACGAAAATAACCCCCACGCAAATAATATAGGTGGGCGTCATATCCGCAAAAATATCTTTCCTGGTTTTATATACCGGATCTACCGATGCAGGATGATAATACTCCCAGGCAATAAGCCCCAGTACAATAACAAGGTTCAGCGCCAGCCACCAGTAGTATTGTTTCCGCGGAGAAATAAGCATAACCAGGAAAAAAGCCAGGGTAAAAGACAACAGCGATGCGCCTTGTATGCCGCCGCTGTAGAAATAATTAATAGCAAACATTACGTTGCCCACAATAGCAGCAAGGGCAACGCTCAGGTTTACCTTCTTCCGGTATCTCGATAAAAAATAAATAAAAATAAATGCAGGTACCAGCAGGGCAAAGATCACAGCTGTGGCAGTAAGACCGGTAATATAATTATAAGGTACATTAATAATAATGATAAAAATGGTGATAGCGCAGATGGCGTTGAAAATACGATTTTCCAGGGAGAACTGCCGGGCGTCTCCAATCAGGAAGAGAGAGAATTGTTTCAGACGTTGGGATATTGTGATGGTTCTGTTTGTTGACATGGTACTAATTTAAGCAAAAACAACTGCTATTCGCAGCGAAATGCCGGGCTCAGGATAATGCATATGGCTGTAATGTCATATTTTTTTTCGGTTTTCTATACTATCCGGTTAATTTTTAAAAAAGAAAGAAGTATTACGTATATCCCTGCATGTTTACGATCTGTTTTCCCTGTATTTTGCTAAATGCATTTTACAAAAGCGGGAAAGCTAAAATAATTATCATTAATTTCCGGCCGCGGGAAAGGTTACGAGGTATTCACCCACTTCTAATATGCGCAAAAATGATGAGTGATGGAGATTTGTTACAGCTTATAAAGAAAAATGATACAGCTGCATTTGAATCTATCTATGATAAATATTGGCAGGCCCTTTATTTAAAGGCTTGTCAGCGTGTGGACAAAGATGAGGCGAAAGACATGGTGCAGGAGGTAATGATTTCCCTGTGGAAAAGAAGGAACGATATCCGGGTAGGACAGGAGGGAGACCTGGGACGGTATCTTTTCACCGCTATCAGGTACCGGGTGATCAGCCACTACGCCTTCAGTGCCGCCGAAATTAAGAAAGCAGATTTCTTCGATACCTTTAACGACTATATTACCACAGATACACTGGAAGCCAAGGAGCTGAAAGCCAGTATTGAAGCCGGGATCGGCAGGCTGCCCGCCAGGATGCAACAGATCTTCCGCCTGAGCAGGGAAGATGATTATACGATTGCGGATATTGCGAAAATGCTCAATATCTCAGAACAAACCGTGAAAAACCAGTTAACAGATGCCTTAAAACGCCTCCGTACTTCATTGAAAGCCTCGTCTACCAGCGACTGGACCCTGGTATTGATATACCTCTTTTCCCAATTGCATCAGCAGCAGTAGCAGCCAGGAATAGCCAGTGGTGTTTTCCCTTGTATATATTAAGGGAGATGTGATGTTATTTATTGCGGCAATGCCCCGGGCATTTACCAGGCACCGGATATTGTTCGTATACCCCGGGAGCCCGCCGGTAGTTACAGGTTTACAGAACAGGCTTGTTATTTATGCCTCCCCGGCCCGGAGGGTAACATTATCTATTTACGGAACGTTCATCTTTCCCCCGCAGGGGAACATGATCCATTGCATGGAACAGGCCATTATCCGGATCCTGTGCCTTGTTATGGCAGCTTCATCTGTTGCCTTGCCCCCCGGAAAAATTTTTTTTCACCAGGACTAGTACCGGACATTATTTTTTGAGATAACCAATAAAATCGCGCGTTGTGGAAGTCAGTAAAATCAGGCAACTTTTTAAGAAGTATCTGCTGGGGCATAGTTCCGGGCAGGAAAACCAATTGATAGAACAATGGTACGGGTCGTTCGATGCGGAAGCGTTACCCGAAATGGATGAAGCGGAACAGGAACATATAAAACGCGAAATATGGGGAAATATCCAGCCGCAAATTGAAGTCGCTAAAACGTTTTATCTTACCCGTGGCTGGAAAAGGGCTGCAGCGGCAGTACTGCTGCTGGCAGGAGCAGGCGCCGGCTGGTATCTGCTGGGCCACCGCACATCTGCTTCGTGGACTACCTACGCCACCCGTACCGGTGAAAGAAAAACCATCCGCCTCAATGATGGTTCGGTAGTAATGCTCAACGCCGGTTCCACTATCCGCATACCCGATAACCTCTCCAAAGAAAGAAAACTCGACCTGGTAGACGGGGAAGCCTTTTTCGATGTGGCATCCAACCCCCACGTACCGTTTATCGTGGAAAGCGGCCCGCTCCAAACCACGGTACTTGGTACCTCCTTCAACATCGCCGCCTATAAAGAGGTGCATACGCTCAGTATAGGAGTAGTATCAGGTAAAGTAAGTGTGGCCGGGAAAGCAACGCCGGCGTATATCCTGGAGCATAACCAGGAGCTGGTGTATAATAAAGACAACGGCCAGGTAAAAGTAGCCCCGGCAGATGAACTGCTTACCGGGTGGAAGGATGGTAAACTCGTTTTTAACGACGTCACCTTCCATGATATGGTAGTATTAATGGAAAAGAACTTCGGCATCACTATCACCACCACACAGGAACATGTAAGAACCACCAGGTATACCACGGAATTGCCAACAGATATGGAACCCGCAAAAGCAGCACAGGTGCTGGCGGCCATCCATCATCTGAAAGTACGCACGATCAATCAGCACACTGTTATTTACGAATAATAAACCAAAGCTAATCGCTAAAAAAACACTACGTACTAATGCCACGTAAATGGAACCTTTTGTTAATGCTAACAATTAATGCCTAACCACGTATGAAGAAAATTGTAAAAAATTTCAGAAAACGAATGCTTGCAGTCGTTTTGAGCCTCACGTGTGTCCCTGCCATACTGCCGGTATACGCCGGACAGGGGCAAATCCTGCAGGAAACCAGCGTTACTATCGCCCTGAAAAGCGGCAGCCTGGAATCCGCTATCAGGGACCTGCACCGTCATACCAAAATTAACTTTGCCTACGACAGGCAGCTGCTCAGCGGCTACAAAATTGAAGGCTACTCTTTTTCCAACGAGCGGCTCGACTATGTGCTGGAAAAATTACTGCAACATAAATCCCTTGGCTATGCAGAGGTAAATAATATTGTAGTGATCAGTAAGCTCGCTTCGCCGAAAGCAGCCATCGCCCGCCAGGAAGTAGTAGTATCAGGCGTGATCAAAGATGAAAACGGCCACCCCCTTCCAGGCGTTAGCGTGGCGGTAAGAGGCGTGAGCACCATGACCACCACCGACGCCAACGGCCGGTACAAGATCATTGTGAACTCCGCTACCGATGTACTGGCCTTCAGCTTCATTGGTTATGAAACCGCTGAAGTGGTAGCCGGCAGTCAGACGACCATCAACGTACAACTGAAAGTAGCCAGCAAATCGCTTGGTGAAGTAGCCGTAGTGGGCTTTGGTACCCAGCGTAAGGTAAGCCTGGTAGGCGCGCAGTCCACCATCCGCCCGGCGGAGTTCAAACAGCCGGCATCGGATATTTCCTCCATGCTGGCCGGCCGCATCGCAGGGGTAATAGGTGTACAACGCACCGGCGAACCGGGTAAAGGCAGCGCCGATATCTGGATCCGCGGTATCTCCACCTTCGGCGGCGGTAACAAGGCTACCCCGCTCATTCTCGTAGATGGCGTGGAGAGATCTATCAACAACATCTCCCCGGAAGATATCGAATCCTTTACCATCCTGAAAGATGCTGCCGGTACCGCGGTATACGGAGTGCGCGGCGCCAACGGTGTTATTCTCCTGAAAACAAAAACAGGGAAAGTAGGTAAGCCACAAATTTATTTCGACTACAACGAAGGCGTTAACTCTTTCACAAAAAGACCGGAAATGCTGGATGGTATTACCTATATGAACCTTGCCAACGAAGCTTCCACCACCCGTAACCATAACCCGGTATTTTCCGAAGAAACCATTGAGAAAACAAAGAACAATGCAGACCCGCTCCTGTATCCCAATGTAAACTGGATGGATGCCGTGTTCAATAAATACGGACATACCCGCAGCGCCAACCTCAACGCCAGCGGCGGCGTGGAAAATGCCCAATACTATGTATCCCTCGGCTACTACAATGAAAGCGGCTTCCTGAAAACAGACGACCTGGAGAAGTACAATTCTTCCTTAAAATACAATCGCTATAATTTTACGTCCAACTTAAACCTGAAAGTAACTAAGTCCACCAAACTTGATGTGGGTTTACAAGGCTATTTCTCCAATGGTAACTACCCCGGCATCGGTACCCACGATATTTTCCAGAGCGCTATGGATGCCTCCCCGGTTGTATACCCGGTGATGTACCCGGGAGGCTTTGTGCCGGGACGCTCTGCCAACGGCGGTTTCAGGAACCCCTATGCAGATCTTACCCGCAGGGGATACCGCAATGAATTCAGGAACCAGCTCTACTCCAACATCCGCGCAACGCAGGACCTGAAATCCATTACGGAAGGTTTGTCTGCCACCGCGATGTTTGCTTTCGATGCTTTTAACCAGAACTATATCACCCGTTCAAAACGCGAGGATACCTGGTTCCCGGATATGAACAATCCATACAAACCCGATGGTACCCTCAACCTGCTGAAAACATTTACAGGTAGCCAATACCTCGGCTTCGATAAAAACGATGGCGACCGCCAGACTACCCGGCAGTTTTACACGGAAGCAGCCATCAACTACGACCGTGCCTTCGGGAAACACCGCGTAACCGGTTTGGGCCTGTTCTACACCAGCGATAAAACCAATACCCTGGCGGGCGACTTTATCAACTCCATCCCCGAAAGATACCTCGGATTGGCAGGTAAAGCAGCCTATTCATACGACGATCGCTACTTCATGGAATTTAATTTCGGGTATAACGGCTCCGAATTGTTTGCACCTGAAAACCGCTACGGGTTTTTCCCCGCTATCGGCCTTGCATGGGTGCCATCTAACGAACGCTTTTTTGAACCATTCAAAAATGCCATCTCTTTCCTGAAATTCCGCTATTCCAACGGTAATACAGGTCTTGGTAGCGCCGAGGAACGCTTCCTGTACATCACCAAACTAAATGATAACGATCGCGGCTATACGTTTGGTAAAGGATTTAATGAAGGTAAAGGTATCAGCATCAGCCGTTATGCATCCGATGTAAGATGGTCTGTTTCCAATAAACAGGATCTGGGTATTGAATTGCGTACGCTGAACGACCGCCTCCTTGTTAATGTAGATGTGTTTAAGGAACACCGTACCGGCATCTTCCTGCAGCGCGCTTCCAATGTGGATTTCATGGGGCTCGATAACCAGCAGTATGGTAATCTCGGCGCCGTGGAAAATAAAGGACTGGATGCCAACCTGGAATACAATGCCCGTATCGGGAACGTGGAGTTATCTGTGCGGGGTAATATCACCTGGAACCAGGATAAGGTATTGGAAGATGACCGCCCGCCGCAGCTATATCCGTGGATGGAACACCGCGGCAATAACATCCTGGCGCGTTATGGCTACATCGCAGAAGGATTGTTTGCGGACCAGGGGGAAATCGATAAAAGCGCCGTACCGGGCTCCCGCTCACAGCTGAAACCGGGGGATATCAAATACAAAGACCTCAACGGTGATGGCAAGATCAACTCTTCCGACGTAACAAAGATCGGCCGCGGCGATGTGCCGGCAATGGTATATGGCTTCGGCTTAAACCTCGCTTACAAAGGATTTAATATAGGCTTCCTCTTCCAGGGCATTTCCGATGCCGATCGCATGCTGCAGGGCAGCGCCATCATTCCGTTCAACGGTGGGGGCGGCGAAAGCAATGCATATAGCATCGCTACCGACAGGTGGACCCCCGAAAACCCAAGACAGGATGCGTTTTATCCACGCCTGGCATACGGCGAAGCAGAAAACGTAAACAATACCCAGGCAAGCAGCTGGTGGGTGAAAGACGTGAGCTTCATCCGCCTGAAATCCGCGCAGATAGCATACAACCTGCCCTCCAGCCTGTTGCAGCGTATTGGCGTAAGAAATTCTTCTGTTTACTTACAGGGCATCAACCTCCTTACTTTCAGCAAGTTTAAACTGTGGGATCCTGAACTGAATACCGACAATGGTTCTACCTATCCAAACGTAAGGACCATTTCGCTGGGCGTAAACCTGAAATTTTAATCAACCAAGAAACTGGTCATGAAACCGTGCAAGGTTCCATCAGGCCACTAAAAAATCAAATAATAACGGATGAAAAAGCTCATATATCTTTTAGCAGGCATCGTGTTGTTATCGTCCTGCAAGAAATACCTGGACCAGGTGCCGGACGACCGGTTAACTATCGAAGAAACCTTCCGCACCTGGGCTACGGCGCAGAAATTCCTGAACAACGTGTATCTCCGTGTGCCCGATGAGTTCGGACAGCGTAACCCCGGCGATTACAACAACCGCGGCTTATGGACCGGCGGTTGCGATGAGGCGGATTACGTATGGGGATTTGTACAATCCAATAGTGTAAATATCGGTAGCTGGGATGCCAAGTCGGGTTTCGTAAGCGACTACTGGACCAACTTTTATCGCGGCATCCGCGCAGCCAGCGTATTTATAGAAAGTGCTGATAAAATTACCGATCTCTCCCCGGATCTTATTACCCAATACAAGGCAGAAGCCCGTGCATTACGCGCTATGTACTATTTTTACCTGATGCGTATATACGGCCCCGTAGTATTGCTGGGAGAAAAACCGGTAGAAGTGGACGCCAGTTTACAGCTGCCCCGTAACTCCTTCGACGAGTGTGTAGCCTATGTTATTTCCGAGCTGGAAACAGCCGCGGCCAGGTTGCCCGTGGTACCCAACAACGACCAGGACTATGGCCGTATCAGCAAAGGCATTGCACTGGCCTTCCGTGCCAATATGCTGATGTACAGCGCCAGCCCGTTGTTTAACGGTAACACCGATATGGCTGCCCTGAAAAACACGGATGGTAAACAGCTCATCAGTCAATCGTATGACGCCAATAAATGGAGACTGGCAGCAGACGCCTACAAATCTTTCCTCGATCAGTTCGTACCATCTACTTACAGCCTGTTTAAAAAGAATAATGCAAAAGGAGAATTTGATCCTTATCTTTCCTGCAGGGATGTATTTCTGACCGACTGGAACCCGGAAGTGATCTTTGCCCGTCCTGCCAATTCACTGAGCTCACGTCAGTATGAAATGACGCCTTTCCATAGCGGGGCGCCATCCAGTGATCTGAGAGGAAGCGGCGGCCTTGGCGCTACCCAGAATATGGTGGATGCCTTTTTTATGAAAAATGGCAGAAGCATCAACGATCCTTTGTCGCAGTACGTAAAAACCGGTTATTCAGATTTTACGGGCCCTAATGAAACTGCGCCCAGTAACATTTATAACCAGTGGGTAAACCGTGAGCCCCGTTTTTATGTGAACATCACTTATGATGGAAGCACCTGGCTGAATAAATCTTACGGGAATATTATTACCCGGATCTATAATACCGGCAATTCCGGTAAAGCCACTGGTAACAACGATTATAGTCCTACCGGTTATATTGTGCGCAAAGCGCAGGGCCTCGGTAAATGGGATGTAGGCGGCCGTACCCTGATGCTGATCCGCCTGGCAGAGATCTACCTGAGCTACGCAGAATGCATTAACGAAGCTGATCCTGCCAGTCCGGAGGCGCTTAAATATGTGAACCTGATCAGGGAAAGAGCGGGCATCCCGCAATACGGATCAGCAGAATTGCCAGCCCCGGCGGGGCTGGCCGCTATCCGCGAAGCGATCCGTAAAGAACGCCGCGTGGAACTGGCTTTTGAAAATAACCGTTTCTTTGATGTGCGCCGCTGGAAAATAGCAGAACAAACGGAGAACGGTCCTATTTATGGGTTAAACATTGGCGCCGATATGCCCGGCTTCCTGCAGGTAGTGCCTTTTGAAACCCGTGTATTTGAAAGAAAACATTACCTGTTCCCATTGCCGGCAGATGATGTGGATAACGATAAACAGCTGGTGCAGAATCCCGGCTGGTGAGTATAAATTTAAACCGCCGGAAGTTGTTACATAGTAGCGGCTTCCGGTGCTAACCCGATCATATGAACAAGATAACCTGTTTACTTTTTGCCGCGTTACTGCTGCATAGCAACTGTTCCAAAAGCAGTACCAAGGGAGATCCCCCCGGACCTGTTACCAAACCGGTGGTATCTTTCACCACCCAGGATGCAGCTACTGCTTACGCCAGCTTTAACCAGTATTTCTACAGCCCGGCCGATAAGCTTTATTACAGCAATACCGGAAAGAACGGTATCGGCGCGATATGGACCCAGGCCATTTACTGGGATATGGCAATGAATGTATACAAACGCACAAAAGATCCGGCCGATCTGCAGCGTATCACCGATATCTACCAGGGAGCTTATAACCGCTACGATAAATATAACTGGAACAATACAAAGGAATGGTTTATTTACGACGACATCATGTGGTGGGTGATTTCCCTGGCACGCGCCAATCAGCTCACTGGTAACAAAACTTACCTTGATCTTTCCGTTTCCGGTTTTAAAAGGGTATGGGATGGTTCTTACGATCCCGAAAAAGGCGGCATGTTCTGGGACTTTAACCACAGCGGTAAAAACGCATGTATCAACTTTCCTACGGTAATTGCCGCCATGACGCTTTATAAGATCACCGGCGAAGCCGCTTATCTCCAAAAAGCAAAAGATGTATACAACTGGGGGGTGAATAATCTTTATGATCCTAATACCGGCAGGGTGGCAGATAACAATGTAAACGGCCACAAAGGCTGGTCTGATTACACGTATAACCAGGGCACCTTTATAGGCGCTGCAGTGATGCTGTACAAGGAAACAGGCGCCGCTGCTTATCTTGATCAGGCAAAACAGGCAGCCACTTACACACAGAAAACGATGAGCGATGTAAATGGCATCATGCCTGCAGAGGGCGACTGGAATGAGCAGGGCGTGCTGAAAGCGATCTTTGGTCAGTATATAATGGCGCTCATTAATGATGCGGGGCAAACACAGTTCCTGCCCTGGATCCAGGAAAATATCAATGCCGCCTGGGGCAACCGCGATGTTACCCGCGGGTTAACCTACCGTAATTATAAAGTGCCTTGTGTTACCGGTGTACTGCAGTCCTACGAGGCCAGCAGCGCGGTATACATGATGCAGATCTGCCCCCCGGCAAATTAATGATACCACATCGTTTTCATGAGGTAAAACGCTATTTTTGCGTTTCAATCAGTATACCTCATGAGAACGATGTTGTTTTTTACATTCACTTGTTTGTTAACTTGTTTTGCAGCCCCTCTTTTTGCACAGGACCAGGAACAGGAATTTATCTTTAATACCTGGTCGTTGAATAAAGATGACAGCCGTTATATTTTTGCAGATACCGCTTTGGTACGGATTAGCCCGGATACCAAACAGGCGCCCGTTGATACCCTGCTGGCGGGCGATGATATTACTGCGGTGAGTATCCTGTCCGGGAAAATGCTTACCCTCAAAGGGCTTACGCTTCCCTGGGTACAGGTAAAGTACAATAAAAATGGCGTGGAAAAAGAAGGCTACGTGTGGGAAGGACTGCTCTCTTTTACGCCCATGCGCCGGGGCGATGTGAAATTTATATTTGCTTACGACCGCCGCGTGGATACCCTGATCGATCAGCGGGAACAATCGCAGTATATCGTGAAACTGAAAGCTGTTCAGGCAGGTAAGCTGCTTGCCACTACTTCGTTCCGCATTTTCGATGGTGAATCTGCCGGTTTTTCCTATGCTAAGGTAATGAGTGGTCTTGGATTGTCGAATGTGCAGCATATTGTATCTGTTGGTTTTGGCGGGGCCGCCTGTGGCGTTCCCACCGACTATTATTATTTCGCCTGGATGAAAGACGGACGTTTTGCCAGTCTGCCTGGCAGAATGGAGGTGGGAGATGCAGGTGTGTATTACCATGAAGAGTCTTTTATTTTCCCTGGTGAGAAGGATGGACAGCCCGATATTATTGTGTTGAAAATGCATGAGGAAGAAGAAACAGATAAGGTAGATAAGAACGGCGAACCGGTGATGGCCGTTAAAGAAGCATCAACAAAATACAGCTGGGATGGTGTGAATGGCACTTTCAAAAAAGTGGGAAAATAGGACGCGCGAATCTATCCTTTCTATGGCCGTTCATCTATAATTTTTTACAGCACTATTTATTTGAAATAGTTTTGTTGTTCTAAAAGATGCCCGTCATTATTTCCCATGTCCGTTTATAATCAACCCAGGAAACGCGTAATAATACTCATTATTACAGGATTCGCCCTCCTTTTTGTTGCCAGGTTAATGTACCCGCAGTTAATGGAAACAAAGTATGCCCGGCTGGCGGATGCCAACGCTGTTACAAGAAAAACGGCATACCCTGACCGGGGCATTATTTTCGACCGTAAAAACCGGAGTATTCTCGGCAACGAGGTGTTGTACGACCTGGTAGTTACGCCTGCTGCTGTTAAAAAAATAGACACCGCGTACCTCTGTAATATCCTGCAGATAGACAGGCTCAATTCAAATTACGTATAGCCGATGCCGTTAAGTATAACGGACGGGTGCGTCCCTCTGTATTTGCCGGTATGTTATCGCCCGATACAGTACCTATCGCCAATCTTATCATGGAAAAATACCTCCACGATACCCTGCCGGCGTCAAAATTACCGGTAATGAAACGGATGCTGGAAACAACTACTATTCCGCTGGCCAAGCTGGAAGTATCGAAAATAGACTCACTGAATAATACCACCGGGGCCCTCACTGCCGACCAGATATTGAAACAGTATTTTCATTAAACATCTTCTTTGTATCTTACACTGATGTCAGGGATTATCTTAAAATGGGTACTGAAAACAATTGGTGTACTGCTGCTGCTTTATGCAGCTGTTTGTGTCCTTGTTTATTTTATCCAGGAGCGGTTGCTTTTTTTTCCTGAGAGATTACCGGCCGGTTATATGTTTCATTTCCCGGAGCCCTTCGAAGAGCGTACTATCCCCACGGGTGATGGCGCGCAGCTGAATGCGTTGCTGTTTAAATCCGGCGGCAGCAAGGGGCTTATCTTTTATTTGCATGGAAATGCCGGGTCGCTGCGATCGTGGGGAGAAGTGGCCGGTACGTATACGCAGCTCGGTTACGACGTGCTGATCTTTGACTACCGGGGATATGGGAAAAGTACCGGGAAGATCCATAGTGAGCAACAGTTTTATGCCGATGCGCAAATTGTTTATGACAGTATCAAAACATCTTACGGGGAGAATAAAATTATTATCCTGGGTTATTCTGTTGGTACGGGTACGGCCGCAAAACTTGCTGCTGATAACCATCCCCGGCAGCTCATTCTGCAGGCGCCCTATTTCAGCATGAAGGACATGGCCAGGTATTACTACCCCGTATTGCCATCCTTCCTGTTGAAGTATACTTTTCCTACTTACCGGAATATACAACGTACTGCCGTTCCCGTTACTATCTTTCATGGCAATGTTGATGAAGTGATTTATTATGGCTCCTCTGAAAAACTGAAAGCGTATTTTAAGCCGGGAGATACGTTGATCACCCTGAAAGGGCAGGGGCATAATGGCATGACGGATAACCCGGAATACCGGGAAGTGCTGAGGCGGGTGCTGGAGTAGTCAGGGAAAATAGGTTTGGGTCCACGCTGGCTACTGGAACCAGTTATACGGAGATCACCGTAACCCCCTTCTTCTTACAAAACTTCAATTCCGCCGGATCCGCATCTGTAATAACCGCATTCACCAGCTCCAGCCCCGCAAAATTCAGGTAAGATGTTTTTCCTATTTTCCCCGCATCACATAACAGGTAAGTATAACCGCTTTGCGTAGCCAACGCGGTAGCAATAGCCGCCTCTTTTTCACTGTGCGCAAACAATCCCTGTTCGGAAATACCGTCAACGCCAATAAATGCTTTTCCCGCCTTGTACCGCCGGATATGCTCAGTGGCTATAGTGCCGTGTATGGCCTGCCGTGCTTCGTCGTATTCACCGCCAATAATATTAAGGGATACGGCGGAGTGTTGCAACTCAAATATCACCGGAAGAGAATTGGTGATCACTTTGATTTTTTTATTCCTGATAAACTGGCATAAGCGGAAAACAGTGCTGCCGCAATCCATGAAAATGATATCGCCGTCGTTGATCTGTGCCGCTGCTTTCCGGCAGATCTTATCTTTTGCTGCCTGGTTGGCGGCCGCCTTGTTCACAAATTCATAGGGCTGTTCGGGAATACTGGCCGGGATAGCGCCGCCATGGGTGCGGTACAGCAGCCCGTCGTCCGATAACTGGTTCAGATCCCGCCGGATGGTGATTTCCGAAATGCCTAATGCCTGCGCCAATTCACCGGTGGCTACCTCGCCTTTCGATGCCAGTAGCGCCAGGATTTTTTGCTTTCTGAGTTGGAAATTCATTTTTAATAATTAACTTGATCAAAAATAATCAAAAACGATCAAATTCGATCATCTAATATGAAAGCAATAAAGATCCTGGAAACAGCCATCCTGTCGGATAACTGGTACACGCTGAAGAAAATCACTTATGAAATGGCAGACAGCGATGGTATAACGGTGACGCAGGTGCGCGAGGCATACGACCGTGGCAACGGCGCCACTATCCTGCTGTATAATAAGGAACAGGGCACGGTGGTGTTAACGCGGCAATTCCGCCTGCCTACTTATATCAACGGCAACGAAACAGGTATGCTGATAGAATGTTGTGCCGGTTTGCTGGATGAAGATAATGCGGAAGAATGTATCCGGCGTGAAACGATGGAAGAAACCGGTTACCAGGTAACTGCGGTAGAAAAAGTATTTGAAGCGTATATGTCGCCCGGTTCTGTTACGGAGATCCTGTATTTCTTTGTAGCGGCATATTCCAGGGAACTGAAAATGCACAATGGCGGCGGACTGGAAACCGAGCAGGAAAATATTGAAGTACTGGAGCTGCCGTTCAGCCAGGCACTGGAAATGATCCGTACCGGGGAAATAAAAGACGGGAAAACAATCATGTTACTCCAATATGCGGCGCTTCATCACCTTTGTGGTTAAAAGGTTATTCCCGGGTATCAGCCAATGCAGCTTCCTGCACATCTTCACCATACCCCATTTAATCCACGACTTTGAACAGGGGAGGGGCTAAAAGCCATGCGCCGGAGGAAGCGGATAGTGTTTAGGCCACGTGGCTCAAACACTAATAATGTGTATCTTTATAAACACATAATTTGTTACCACATGAATATGGAAAGTTATCTCCCTTCGGTTATTCTTTCTCCTTATGTCAGCGCTTTCCTGGTCATTGAAAGTAAAGACGGTATAGAGAATCGGGTAATGCCGGATACCGCTGTGATGATGTCTTTCAGGTTTGGCGGCAAAGTAGCGGCCGGCGAACCCGGCGAAGAGGTTGGTTTGCCGGGAACAACGCTCGCCGGATTGCGGAGAACGTCCCGTTTATTGCATTATGCCCCCGGCACCGGAAATGTACTGGTAAAATTCAGGGAAGGTGGCGCTGCGGCTTTTTTTAAAACTCCCCTTCATGAGTTCTTCGATGTGCATGAATCACTGGATCAACTGGTGCAACACCATAAAATTGCAGAAGTGGAAGAAAGACTGCATGAAGCAAAAAACAACCTCCAACGCGTTGCCATTGTGGAACAATTCCTTATTGCCGCGCTCAGCAGCCGGCAACCGGATCTGCTGATCCGCAGCGCTGTAGACCAGATCAAAACCACCGCCGGCAATATAAAGATCAGATCACTGGCTGCCAGCCTGTATATCAGCCAGGATGCCTTTGAAAAACGTTTCAGGCGCAGCGTTGGCGCCACACCCAAACAGTTTTCTGCTATTGTAAGATTACGCCACCTGCTCGATCATTTCCCCGAAACTGAAAGTCTTACAGAGGCCGCATATGACGCAGGCTATTACGACCAGGCGCATTTTATAAAAGATTTCCGCGCTTTTACCGGGCAAACGCCACAGGCATTTTTCCAACAGGCTAACTGGTGGTGATCTCTTTCTATAACGCGGAGTTTGTCTGACTCAG
>NZ_DATMTE010000807.1:0-2759 GCF_035564935.1 Chitinophaga sp.
CACCAATACTTGGATATAAGGAAATAAACGTTATTTTTGTGTACGTACACGAATTTAAGGTAAAAAACCGATCCATCCCAAAATCACCCATATTTAATCATTGCCGGAGCATACCGTGGTTAATGGAATGCTGCACATGGGTGCATGATTGATTCATCATGTTCTTTTGTTGATGCTTATCCCGGTTAGCAGCAAATTGCTCATGAACCATGAATGATTCACATGATCATTATTAGCGCATACGAGTTAGCAACGAGTAGCCGGTTGAACCATGAATGATTCACATGATCAGTACTGGCGCATACCCGGTTAGCAACAAGTTGCCGGTTGAACCATGAATGATTCACACGATCATTACTGGCGCATACCCGGTTAGCAACAAGTTCCATTCCCTACCGGCGAAAAGCTTCGTAATGATCATCGTTGAACATGGTCCGAACGACTGGCATTGACACACCGCCCCACTTCCCGGCGGCATAACGGTAACGGCTATACTGGCGTGTTTTTTGGGATAATGGACCCACCTGCAGGCAAATATTGTTTTATTTCAAACAACTTTTTGATATCCATATAGTTACGATCCCAGAAGTGATGTAACGGGCCTAAAAAAAGTGTACATAATTGAATGGGTATCAATCAATTGCCGATCAAGTCCACCTTCACTCCACACCAACAGCACGTTAAAAGCTGGTTTACAGTATGTTATAAGTATCGCTGTAGCAATGTGCAAGTATTACTAAAGCATGTAGCAGCTACCGGCTAAATCAACCAATTTCCGGGCAGGAGCGCTGCGAGTAAACGCACAGGACAACAATGATCCCTTCTTATACAGATCACCCCTATTATTCACCGCTCATTTAAACCAAAAAACATGAAACAAAAATTAGTATTATCCGCCCTCTTTGTATTACTTGTTTCCGGTTGTACCAAAATCCGGGATATGTTTTATATCAACAAACCCGGCCAAATGCATACATCGCAATTGCAGTCAACCGGTTTTAAGATAGTAGCCTATCTTCCAAAATATACTTCCACACTCGCAGATCATATTAATGCCTTTGATTTCTCAAAGGTGACCCATCTGAATGTCGCTTTCTTCAACCCGGATGTAAACGGTAACTTCCCTGCCTCACAAGGCACCGGGTTGGATACCATTGTATCAAAGGCGCATCTTAACAACGTTAAAGTACTGTTATCGCTTGGCGGCGGATCCAATCAAAGCCAGTATGCCAACCTGCTTACCGCTTCCAACAGGGCGGCCTTCATCACTAAAGTAGTGAACCTGGTTTCACTATACGATGTGGACGGTATTGATGTGGATCTTGAAGGAGACAACATCGACGAAAACTATGAAGCATTCATTACCGGTTTATCGGCCCAGCTTAAACCCAACGGGAAACTGCTCACTGCAGCGGTGGCCTGGTGGACGCGCGACCGCGTAACAGATTCCTGCCTGGCAGCATTCGACTTTATCAACGTGATGGCTTATGATAAAGCCGGCGATGAACACTCGCCCTTTAGCTACGCAAAACAACATGTAGACTACTGGAAAGGCCAAAGGGGTATGGCGGCAGATAAAGTAGTAGTAGGCGTTCCTTTCTATGGCTTGTACACACTATCAGGCAACCTGCAATCCATCAAATACAGCGAATTGGTGGCGCAATATCCCGGCGCCGAAAACAAGGATACGGTACGGCGCACGGATGGTGTTGTAATCAATTATAATGGCATTCCCACCATCCAGAATAAAACGGCCTATGCACAACAGGAAGCCGGTGGTATTATGTTCTGGCAGGTATTGCAGGACGCCACCGGGTCGCTTTCACTATTAAAGGCCATCCACGACAAAATAAACAGCAACACCGGCTGGGAAAATCCATACATCACCTGGCGGTTCGACCTGAGTGCACCGGCATCAGCTACATACAGCGATTCCACGGCTGTAAAATCATCCGTCTCCATAAAAGGAACCCCAGGATTTTTACCTGCACCTCCCTATGGCTATGGACGGGTTTTCCTGCCGGCTAATTGCGGCGGTTACTATGAACTTCAGCCAGGAACTAATCCTCCCGGCCTGAAAACGGCTGCCAGCTCTACCAACACACCCGCTAAATTTTCCTGGTACAATATCGATGAAGCAAAAACAGTAGCTGCACTTACCTTTAATTTACAGCTGAACGCCGCATTAACAAACGGACAACTCATTATCCCGTTTGGCTACAGCACCACCGCCAGCAGTACCTTTAACAACACCAACCAGCTCACTTCCGTGAATACACCCGGTGTTTTTGGCACTATCCGCCTGGATTTCTATGGCGGCAACTTTGCTACATTGTCGTACCGCAACGCTACATACGGTTACACTACCATCAACAATACCGTATTCAATAAAACCGGCAGCTATAAAATTGAACTGTACTGCAACAATAACAGTTCAGGCAGAAATTACCTGAAAAACGGCAACACTTATGCGTTACCGCAGCAAACCTATCACTTATGGGTAAACGATGTTTTAATACAGGGCGCTGCCGGTTTAACCAATTTCCCCGCCACCGGCGAGCTTTCGGCGCTCAGTACCATCAACAGCTTTTCTTTTAACGCATCCGGCAACACCGGTACACCCGGCACTACGCCGCCTACCAGTGCCAATTCCTTACTGGCTACGCTGTCTGCTATCGCCATCAGTTTTGATCTGCAGAACTAAACGCAGGATCTGACCCAATGCCCGGTGACCTGAAAAGTCACCGGGCATTTTTATT
>NZ_DATMTE010000808.1:0-5439 GCF_035564935.1 Chitinophaga sp.
TACCTAACGGCCTCACACGGCGTGCGTGCGCAAACGTACACCTGGAACCAGGTCCGGATAGGCGGGTCGGGTGCACTGCCTTCTTTTGTGGCACACCCTATGGTACCCGATCTTTATTTCATTACCACCGATGTAGGCACACCTTACCGGTGGAATAAGAACCTGCAAAAGTGGGAGCATCTGATGCTATTTAAAAAAATACCCACCAACTACTGGAATTGGGAAGTTAACCAGCGCTGCGGCAGTCTGGGCGTTGACCCCAACGATGCTACCGGTAACATTCTTTATGCTACCGTGGAAAACAGCGCCGGTTCCGGGCCCGGCAAAGGTTCAAGCACAATAGGCACTATCATGAAGAGTACCGACAGGGGCGATTCCTGGACAGACCTGCATGTTCCCATTGTTGTACATCCCAACAGCACACAGACTTACGGGGATCGTATACAGGTGGATCCTACCAACAGCAATAATGTATGGGTGGTTACGGATCAGAACGGCGCCTGGAGAACAGACAATGCCGGCGCCAGCTGGTCGCAGGTAAGCGCTATCACCACACCGGGTTCCTGCTCTTTTATTCTTTTCGATAAAAGCGCCGGCGCCGTTTCCATAAACGGTCAGAACGTTGGCAAACGCATTTACATCGGCCGGTCTACAGGCGTATGGGTATCGGAAGATGGCGGCGCTTCCTTTACACTGATGAGTAACAGCCCTTTGTATCCTCTCCGGGCTACGATTCACGCAGACGGAACCCTGTATGTATCTGCAGGAACCGAGAATCAAAAAAAGGGCGTCTATAAGTATAAGAACAGCAGCTGGCAGGACGTTTCCCCGGTAACTTTAGATCCCGATCCGGTTAACAGCGACAGGTACTTCGCTAAAGTGGCGGTAAGCCCCGCCAATTCAAATGATATTGTTGTAAGTACCCGTGGCAGCTGGCAAAAAGATCCTTATTATATTTCAAGACAGGGCGGCGCCCCCGGCTCCTATACGCAGGGGAAGATCACCCGCGACAACTCGGAAGCGCCGCACTCGGCGAATGACGGCTTACCCTATAATGACCCGGGGCATAATGCTTCTGCTTTTACCTGGGATCCTTTTTACCCCGACAGGGTGTGGATCAACGATATGCTGGATGTGCTTTCTACGGATAATATCTTTGCACCCGTTTCCAACTGGAAGATCCGTGTAGTGGGACTGGAAGAAATAGTGGTAACAGGCCCTATGGCAGCTCCTCCCAGTGGAAAGAACCTGTTGCTTACCGCTACTGCAGATGTGGGAGGCGCCCATCACCGTTCCCTTACAGAACCATTGAACCAGGGCGCCGTTTCCAATACCGCACTGCATTACAGCATCTTCTCCGCGTTTAATATGCAGGGAGTAACTTTCCAGTATACCGATCCTGATTTTGTTGTTCGTGTAGGCTGCGACGGCCCGGCGGCTGATAAGATCGAGGCGTCGCGGGCGGGTTACTCCACCGATGGTGGCGATACCTACACCCTTTTCCCAAAATCGCCTGGTTTGCGCGGACGTGTAGCCATATCGGCCAATCGCAGGAATATCCTCTGGCTCACCCAGGTAGATGGTTATAATCCCGGTAATGTTTACTGGTCGGAAGACCTCGGCGCCACCTGGACCAAATCCACGGGTGTTTCTTCAGGAATTTTGCCATCAGGTCCGCAGTGGAACCTGTACCCCGGGCAAAACCATCTCGTAGCAGACAAAGTGAACGGCGATTATTTCTATATCTGGGACCGTGGTTCGTTTTATGTAAGTGCCGATGGCGGAAAATCATTTCAAAAAACAACCGCTACTGGTCTTACCGCCAACGCCGGCAGCAATCCCAATGGTTCCGGTTATGCTACCAACTCCAACGTGGAGGCAACGCCGGGAAAAACAGGAGATGTGTGGATCGCATTTTACGACGATACCTATCCTCAATACAGCGCCCTTTACCACACGTCCGATACCGGTAAAACATTCAGCAAGGTAGGCGGCGAAGATTTTAAGCCCAAATGGATAGCTGCCGCCATGTCTGATACCACGCCCAATGCACACCTGGCTTTGTATGCCACCAGCCAGATCCTTCCTATCAATGGCATTGCCTACGGCGCTTTTCGTTCTGATGATACAGGTCGCACCTGGACTACCATTGCAGACCGGGTGCCAGGTGTGGTGCAGAATATTACCGCAGATAACAAGGGAAGGATGTTTATTGCTGTTAGCGGAAATGGCATTTATTTCGGCTCCCCGGTAGCAGGACCTGTGCAGGCGGTAGAAATAATCAATCCTGCCTCAGATACCATTGTAAAAGGATTTTCCGTGAAGCTGAACGTAAAGCTCACGCCCGCCTATCCCACCAATCCGGCTGTTACATGGAGCTCTTCGGATACCGCAATAGTAAAAGTAGATTCTTTTGGCAAAGTAAGCGGCGTGAATGCGGGTACTGCTACTATTACGGTTACATCAGTAGATGGAGGAAAAACGGATACAAGACAGATCGTCGTCATTCCCCCGGTTATATCTGCCGGTATTACGATAGACAGTGTTATATATGGTACCATGAATACGCCAAAGCAGATGGCTGTCACTATTACGCCTTCGAATACCACTGATAAAACCCTGAACTGGTCTGTAGCGGACAGTACTATTGCAAGCGTAGATGCCAACGGTGTGGTTACCGGCTTAAAACAGGATACCACCACCCTCACCATTTCCACAGCAGACGGAGGCGCCACCAGAACCGTACAGTTGATCGTGAACACTATTGTTACAGCCATCAATGCCGGTACAACGCCCACCACGGGCAATCCGCCAACGCCGTATCAAAATACCACGATTGGCCAATATATACCCGAAGGACCCACCGGAACCGATAAACTATGGCATGCAGGGTATACCTGGAGTGTTCGTAACGCGGCAACAATGGACCTGAGCCAGGTAACAACGCCCGCTCCCCGCCAGGTATATGAGTATATGCGCGTTGGCAAAAATACGGCAAGCCAGTTGCGTTACTTTTTCCGCAACCTGATTCCCAATGCCAACTATTCGCTGCGCCTGCACTTTGTGGAGCCCAGCGATGCCGATAAAGCCAACCGGGTTTTTAATGTGAAGACCGGCGGCGATAGCCTCATTAACTTCAACATTTACCAGGCCGCAGGCAATAAGCTGAATACCGTGATTACACGCACACTCCAGGCAAAAGCCGACAACGCCGGTATAATAACCGTGATGTTCATTCCTAAAGTAGGTACGAACGATCCTTACAGTGCTTCTATAGCTGCTCTCGAAGCCTCCGTTATCCCGCTTCAGGGAATCAGCATCCATTCAGACAGCAGTAATCTTTATGTAAGCTATAAAGACACCCTGAAACTGACCACCACTCCGGTAAATGCGACCAACAGGAACCTGGTGTACAAGTCTTCCAGCGATGCCATTGCCACGGTAGACCTGAACGGGGTGGTAACCGGAAAAGGAGCCGGCACGGTTACTATCACTGCTACATCTGCCGAAGGCAGTTTTATAGCCGCCAAAACTTATACCGTTATCTACATACCTGTTACATCCTTAACGCTGGATAGCACGTCGGCTAATGTATTTGTAGGATCCACCTTCCAGCTGAATGCGGTTATCAACCCCGCAAAAGCCAGCAATAAGGGAATAGTATGGACATCCTCGGATACAACCGTGGCCAAAGTAAACACCAGTGGCAACATCAGCGGTATTAAACAAGGCGATGTGATCATAACAGCCACCTCGGCCGACAACCCGGCTATCACTGCACAAGCCAATATTCACGTTGCTAATGTGCTGGCCACCGGTCTTACACTGCAGCCATCCACTGCCATTATAGGAGAGAGGGATACACTGCGGGTAAAAGTTTCTTTTCTGCCAGCCAATACCACCATCCGGAAAGTAACCTGGAGTAGTTCCAATACCGCATTAGCTACGGTTGACAGTACAGGTCTTGTTACTGCCATTAAACAAGGCAGCCTTACCATCAACGTCAATACCGTGGATGGCTCCGGCGTTTCAGCTGCCTTGCCTGTAACGGTAGTGCCGTTTGATTCATGTGGAGGAATACCCAATTATGGTTTCGAAAGCGGTCTTATTAACTGGATAGCTTATAAAGAAAGCGTTCCCACAACAGGAGCAGTGTACACCGTTAGCGGAAAGGGACATTCCGGCGACAAAGCCGCTACGCTGGGTACTACTACAGCAAACACCTCTTTGAACATACAAGGCTCTATACCGGTGAGAGGCGGCAGCATCATTGTATTTAGCCAATGGGTGAAAGTGGAAAGAGATGCCACCGGTTACCCGTGGTGGTCGGGATATGGCGTTGGATTTGTAGATAGCCTCGGCGCGCCCACAGGCAATGCTTCCTATCAAAAACAGGTAGACAATGTGGTGGCATACCGCGACAACTGGGCCCAGATAAGGGATACCATCAATGTGCCGGACAGTGCAACAGGGCTTACTTATTGGGTGGCTAAGGTAGGATTCGGTACGGTATGGGTGGATGACTATTGTATAGAAGTTTTAAAAACAAATCAATCTGTTGTTTATGGCATCAACGCGGGCACTACACTCACGCCTCCTGGTCCGTATGCAAATACCACCTTTGCGCAATATGTTCCCGAAGGGCCTACCGGAACCGATAAGCTATGGCATGCAGGTTATACCTGGGTGCAAAAGGTGAATGCTGCCGTAGACCTGTCGTATGTAACAGATCCCGCTCCGCCGCAGGTATACGAGTATATCCGCGTGTTCAAAAGCAATATCACCCAGATGCGTTATTACCTTCGCGGGCTCAGTCCTGATACGGTATATGCCATCCGGCTGCACTTTGTAGAGCCATTTGATTCAGAAAAGAATAAAAGGATATTCAGTGTAAAAGCCACTAATGGACTGGACAGTCTTACAGACTTTAATATATACCAGGCCGCAGGCAACAGGTTGAACACCGCTGTTATACAAACCATCAGGGCAAAAGCAAACAGCGCGGGTATGATACAGGTCACCTTTTATCCTAAAACAGGATTGTATGATCCCTACAGTGGTGCAATAGCGGCCATAGAGGTGCGGACCTTAGCGCCTGCCGACTCCCTGCAAAGTATAAATCAAAGTCAAAACCCGGTCGCAGTAACAGGCGACAAATTTAACAGTCGTGCTAATCCTGGTTTTACAACGGAGGTATATCCGAATCCTTCCGGCAGCGTATTTAATGTAAAAATGACTTCCTCTTCGAAAGCACCGGCAATACTTATTATTGTTAATAACGCCGGCAACGTCATTTATACTACGAAAATAAATGCCGGTATGTATTACCAGGTGGGTAAAACCCTGCAACCAGGAATTTATTATATCAATATTAATCAAGGCGCACAAAGCAAAACATTGAAGGTGGTGAAACAATAATGTAATGCTGTTTTAAATGAA
>NZ_DATMTE010000809.1:0-10682 GCF_035564935.1 Chitinophaga sp.
GTCGTCGTTCCTTTCTTTTTTAGCGCCGCCCTTGGCCGGAGCTATTGCTTCATTCTTACGCTTCGTTGCTTTCAGCTCACGCTTTTCGGAAGTGCTTTTTTTGATCGTCATAAGTCATGGTTTTAAATGATGATCACAAAAAAAACGCCGGAACTATTCACCCGGAACCATGATATCTTCCTTGATCTCATCCGTTGCCGGCGCAATCACACGTTCACCGGCCTGCAGGCGGCCAAATACTTCCGTAGAATCGTTATGGTGATTACCCTCTTCGATATCAATCCATTTTGTATGATGATTTCTTACCGCTACCACATATTTCTTTTCTGTAGACCTTACAACGGCACTGGCCGGCACCAGCAGCGCCTGCGTGGAGCCTTTCAGGGGCAGCACCACTTCTGTGTACATGCCCGCTTTGAGTAGCCGCTTCGCATTCTGTACATCAATTTCCACGGCTTCGGAGCGGTACCTGTCGTCCAGCGTACCAGCCTGCCTGGCAATGGTTCCTTCAAAGCGTTCGCCTGGTATAGCGTTCACTTCAAACGTGATCCGGGACTGATCTCCCAACTGTGCGCTGTAAATTTCCGGCACCTGTAACACCAGCCTCAGCTTGTCTTCCTGCTCCAGCATTAACATGGGCTTATCGTCTACTTTGGTATCGGGCCCTACCAGTGCGCCGGGGTGAATATTACGTTCGGTGATCACGCCATCGAAGGGAGCGGTCACTGTTAAGTAGCTTTTATTTACTTCCTGCGCGCGGAAATTGGCCTGTTCACTGTTCATGAGCGCACTGTCGCCCAGCATACGGGCTTTTGCCAGTTCCAGGTCGTGCGGGGAAATAGTGCCCGGCTCTTCGCTGGTGGCTACGGTGCGTTCGTAATTATCCTTGCTGGAAGCGAACATGGCCGCAGCCTGCAGGTATTTGGATTGGGCAGCGTAGTAGTGCTGGTCTACCTCCGGGGCTTCCAGCACCAGCAGTACCTGGCCTTTTTTCACCTTGGAGCCGCGATCTACGTAAATACTTTTTACAAAGCCATTGATCCGCGGATAAATGCTTACCTTCTGGAAAGCCGCTAAAGTACCGGGCAGGCGGATACTTCCTTCCAGGGGGCGCTGTATTACTGTGGCCAGGAGATAATGATGTTCGTCTTTACCTGTTTTCTTTTTCTCTGTCATAGCCGACGAATTACATGCTGCCATCAACGTGATGATACCGGCTGTGAACAAATAATTTCTATATTGTTTCATGATGTTGTATTTAACGTTAAGCATTCGTGTTATCCGGCATTAAGGAGGGCGACTGGTATCCTTCCTTCCGTTGTATCAGTGCATACACCTGTGGTAATATGAGCAGGGCTGCAAATGTGGAGGCAATCAGCCCGCCTATCACCGCGCGGCCCAACGGGGCGGTTTGATCGCCCGCTTCACCAAAACCGCTGGCCATCGGGATCATGCCTGCAATCATGGCGAGGCTGGTCATCAGGATAGGACGTAATCTCACCCCGGCGCTTACCACCGCTGCCTTCCGTGCATCACGGTATTCCATCCTGAGTTTTTCCGCATTGGTAACAATAAGGATCGCATTGGCTACCGACACACCGGTAGACATGATCATGCCCATATAGGATTGCAGGTTGAGCGTAGCGCCGGTGAGCAACAACGCTATGAGTGCGCCGGCGATCACAGCAGGGATAGTGGTCAGTACCACCAGCGATAATTTAAACGACTGGTAATTGGCGGCCAGCAACAGGAAGATCACCACTACCGCAATCATCAACCCGTTCTGCAAACTGTTCAGCGTTTCCACCAATAAGCTGGAAGCGCCTTTCAGTTCCGTGATCAATCCTTTTGGCGGCGTGCCGGTGTCTTTAATGGCCTGTTGCACGGCAGCCGTAGCTGCACCAAGATCTTTGCCCGTAATATTGGCACTAACGGTTACGAACCTACGTGGACCGGAACGGTCGTATTCTCCCGGCATTTCTGTTTGCGTAAACGTGGCCACATCCGCCAGTACGGGCCGTGGCTGGCCTTTTACAAGCGGTATTTCTTTCAGGTCGTTCAGGGCCGTCATGTTGTATTCAGGCACCTGTACCTGCACCTGGTAAGTGTATGCCACCTTTTCATCCAGCCATTGATTTTTTTCGGTGAAGCGGCTGGAGGAAGTGGAGGCGGTAACAGATCGCGCCACCTGGTAAATATTCAGTCCCATCTGCGCCAGCTTTAGCCGGTCGATATGAATACTGATTACCGGGAAATGCAGTGGCTGCGCTATCTGCACATCCCGCAGGAAAGGAATATTGCTGAGGCGCTGCACCAGTTGCTGCGCATACCCCGAGATCTGTTTCATATCTTTTCCCGCTACCCGTACTTCTATGGGTGTGGCGGCGCCCTGGCTCATAATTTTTTCCGTGAGATCTATCGGCTCAAAAGACAACCGTATCTCCGGTATTTTTGCCGTGATGTTTTCCCGGAGCTGATCTTTCAGCTTTTCAATATCTACTTTATAATCTTCTTCCAGGTTCACCTGCAGTACCGCTTCATGGGTACCGCTGTTAAAAATATAAAGGTTACTGGTACCGTAGCTGCTGGGAATCAGCCCCACATAAGCCGAGCTGATGGCCACATGTCCGTTCACGGTGCTGTCTACTATGGCCAGTACATCGTGCAGGGCGGTTTCCGTGCGTTCCAGCCGGGTACCATCGGGCATGCGTAAACGAAGCTGGAACTGGCCTGCATTAATATGCGGCATCAGGTCCTTCCCTATCCACACATAGCAACCGCCTGCCAGCAACAGGGAACCGATGATATAAACGGTAACGATTAAACGCGATTTGTTCATACCGCCTTCAAGGATCCGCATAAAACCCAGCTTGAAACGTTCAAAGCCGGTTGCCTTTTCAGGGTGTTGTTCCGCCTGTTGCAGGTGTTCGTTCACTTCTTTTACTTCTTCCGCATCCAGCGCCATTACGGCGTGGGCATGATGCTGGTATTTATCTGCCTTCAGCCACCAGTTGGCAATTACCGGCACCAGTGTTTGCGCCGCGAAGTAGGAAGCCACCATAGCAAAGCCGATAGAAAGCGACAGCGGCAGGAACATGGCGCGCGGCACACCCGTCATGATGAACGACGGTGCAAACACCGCCAGGATACAAAGCAGGATCAGCAGCAGCGGGAAAGCTATTTCCTCGCAGGCGTCATAAATCGCCTGGCGTTTGGACTTACCCATTTCCAGGTGCTGGTGAATATTTTCAATGGTCACCGTGGCCTGATCCACGAGGATACCGATGGCCAGTGCAAGACCGCTCAGCGTCATGATATTGATGGTTTGCCCCGCCAGCTTCAGCCCCATTACAGCGCATAACACGGCTACCGGTATGGTCACCACTACCACGAGGCAGCTGCGCAGGTCGCGCAGGAACAGCAGTACCATCAGGCCGGTAAGGAGGGCGCCCAATGCGCCTTCTGTGATCAGGCTTTTCACTGCATTGATCACAAACACCGACTGGTCAAATTCGTAGGATACGCTTACATCATCCGGCAACAGGCTTTGCATTTCGGGGATCTTTGACTTCAATGTTTTCACCACCTCCCAGGTAGAGGCATCGGCGGTTTTTACCACGGGAATGTATACCGAGCGTTTGCCATTAACAAGTGCATAATCCACGGTTACATCTGTAGCATCTGCTACTCTTGCCACATCGCGCACAAACACGTTGTTATTGCCATTGGTTACGATGGGAATATCGCCAAAATCGGCCACCTGTTTTTCAAGGGAGTTGATAGTGGTTACGAACATGGTATTGTTGATACGGATGTTCCCGGAGGGTGTCATCACATTATTCTTTGCAATGGCTTCCACTACTTCATCTGCACTGAGATTGAAGCTGCGCAGTTTCTGCGGGTCTACGTTCACTACTACCGAGCGTGAGTTGGCGCCAAAAGGAGGCGGCGCGGACAGTCCAGGTACCGAAGCAAACATAGGTCGGATACGGGTTGCCGCCAGATCATATATTTCCTTCAGCGATTTTTTCGGGCTGCTGAATACCAGCTCCCCCACCGGCAGCGAAGAGGCGTCGAAGCGCATAACCTGTGGCGGCAGGGCGCCGGGCGGGAAGAACTTCATGGCACGGTTCACCTGTAACGCCACCTGGGCGGAGGCTTCCGCCATGTCCGTATTTTCATAAAAGGTGAGCTTTAATAACGTTAACCCCTGTATGTTTTTTGTAGAAATAGTTTTAACACCGTTCACATAGAGGAACTGGTCCTGCAGCCGCGTGGCGAAAAAACCCTCCATCTGCTGAGGGGACATTCCTCCGTATGGCTCTATCACGTAGATAGTTGGCAGGTTTAATTTCGGGAAGATGTCGATGGGTATACTGAATATGGACAGCAATGAAAAAAGCAGCAACCCGCCGGTGATCACCACCACCGCTATTGGCTTCTTCAGTGCCGAAGATACAAATGACATAATGAATAGCGTTTAGTTCAGATCAGGTAAAAGTTGTGAAATAGTATTACCGGCGTAGGCGGCGCGGAACAGCGCTTTCCAGGCGGCATCGCGGGTTTGCACCAGGTCTGTTTCCGCGCGGTTCAGCACAAACAAGGCGGTGGTTACATCAATAATATTGGTGAGCCCACCTTTGTACAGCGCCATTTTTTGCCTGGCGGCGGCCCTTGCGGCGGCCAGTTGCACGGGTAACTCCTTTAACTTATCCCGGGAAGTCTGAATATCCGATTGTGCCTGTTGCAGCAATCCGCTCAGCGTAGTACGGGTAGTTTCCAGCTGTTGTTCCGCCACTTCCGAACGGTACTGCTGTACCGCTACCTTCTCGTGGGTACGTTTCAGATCTGTAAGATTATACGTAATGCCCAGGCCCAGCAAATAGTTATACCGGCTGTACCCCAAACCGCTCCACAGGTTTTTGTCGTACACATCATTGAACGATCCGCTGGAGCCGCGCATCCATCCTGCCGCCATCAGGTTTACTTTCGGCAGGCGGGATTTGCGTATAACGTCGGCGGCTGCACGTTGTTGCTGGTAAACGGCGTTGTAGTAGGCCAGCATGGGATGGGCCGCCATGCTATCCGGCGCTTCACCGCCCAGGAGTACCATCAGGTGTTTATTATTGATGGTATCGGGCTGTATCTGCGTGGTATCCAGGCCCGTGAATACGCCGAGCTGGATGCGCACCTGGTTATAGTTGTTCTTTATGTCGATCAGGTTCAGCCTGGCCTTCGACAGTTCTGCGGCGGCAATGGCGCTGTCTACCCCCGGTTTGAGGCCATGCAATACTGTAGCGGTTACCGCTTTCAGCACTTCTGCATTACGCCGGATATTATCTGTTGCTATCTGTTGCAAAGCATAGAGCCGGAGTAGTTCCAGGTAATTTTGAATAACGGATACGGTAAGCTGGTTGGCGGTATTGTTCAGGTCTGTTTGCTGTACTTTCAGCGACCGCGCAGCTTCTTTCTGTTCACTGCCGTAGGCGCCGAAATTATAGATCTCCCATTGCATGGCTGCCATGGCGATGTTGCCGCTCATGAGTGCATTGTTGTTGGCATCGCGGATACCACCGGAAGTGGAAGGGATCATGCCCATGGTAAAGTAAGAGCCGTATATACTGTTGTCTGTGCCGGCATCTATTTGCTCATGTAGTTTTATGGCCGGGTACCAGTTATGTTTAATATCGGTAAGACTTGCCTGGCCGGCGTTTACCTGTGCCTGTTTGGCCTTGATGGCCGGATAGTGCGCAAGTGTAAGCGCAATAGCCCGCTGCAGCGAAAAGCTATCCGCTGCAGATTGTGCGAACAAAGAAGTGAAGGGAAAAATTAATAGCAACCACCAACACCCTTTCTTCGCGATCCTATGTAAGTTCATAAATCGCTAAAAAAGAAAATGAAATAAATAAATGTAAAACGGGTTATCAGGCCGTTGGCGGGCCTCTCCAGCTTCTTAGCGGTGTGGGGACACTGAGGTAAGGATTGAAATAATATCCGTTGAGGATCTTATCTACATAAATAAAACGGGCAGTAACCGCCGATAATAAAACCGGGCAAACCCTTTCATGGCCGTAACTGTCGTTGATTCCAACAGGACGGCGTTTAAACCTCGTAACGGTAGCCCTGACACGGGGCGCCTTTCCTGTTGTTTTAAAAGTAATACCGGCAGATACCTGAATATTCTCCGCGCCTTTTACGGATATCATTCCCGGTTGCCCCTGCACCTGTGGCAGGAACATGACCAAGATTAATACAACAAATAAATGCCGGAATAATTTCATGTGGTATACTATATCAATTACTAAGTTATTTAATCTGCCTGTTTTGCGGGTGTTAAATTACTTTTTTTAACGGGATTTTAATATACTAAAAGAAACAAACAAGACAGAGTTCTTCCATTTTCAGCAGGGCATTGGCAAGTCGGAAATCCTGCATATTAAGACAGGTGAATGACTGGTATTCATCCAGGCTGGTACCGGCTGCTACTATTTTCAGCGCGTGTTCATCCAGTTGCTCATTTACAAAATCAAGCATGCCTTTTGCAAAATCTTCCGCACCCATGATGGCTGTATAGTCCGCCTGGTCCGGCGTTTTCAGCGTGATGCCGGCCTGCAGCAAAGGCGCCAGCTGATTCAGTGCGCTGATACCATTTTCCGCAAATTGCTGCCATTCAAATTCCACTACATTACCGGTAGCCAACAGCGCGGCATACAATTCTTCCCAGATAGCTACAGGATCAGGCATTACAATATCCGGAAGGCGGCTGATCTGTTCCTCGGCATCATCTTCATTAAAGATATCGAGGAACAGCTGTATAAGCGGTTCACGGGCGTTGGCAAGCCCGTGCAGATTTTCCAGCATCTTCAGTTCCTGTATAAGGGTGTTCCAGCGAAGTAGTAATTCTTCTTTATCTTCCTCATTCATTTCATCCGCTATAAGCACCGCTTTATCGTGCAGCTTATAGTTATCCAACCTATTTTTCCGGATATGCAAACCGGGATCACCGAAAGAAAGCTCATAAGAAGCGCAATTCAGGAAAGCGGTACCGATGAGCACCTTATCTCTAAATATTTCATGCACCACACTTTCTTTGGTATCTATGTGTGAGTAGCCACTCTCCTTTCCATAGGTTTGTGTTAACCAGTTGAAATCTTCTCGTGAAATGACAGGCATCTGTTCTGGCATAAAAATTAGTCGGTGAAAGACAAAAGTAACTAAATTACATACGGGATATGCCCGTTGCAAGATCAATAAAAAAAATATTATGGAAAAACGGAAACTGGGACAATCCGGGCTGTCAGTAGCCCCGCTGGCCTTTGGCGGCAATGTGTTCGGCTGGTCGGCCAATGAAGCCACTTCATTTTCATTACTGGACCAATTCATCGCTACAGGGTTCAACCTGGTGGATACGGCAGACGTATACTCCCGCTGGGTACCGGGAAACGTGGGTGGCGAATCTGAAACCATTATCGGCAAATGGATGCGTGACCGTGGGAACCGCGACAAAGTAATTGTGGCCACCAAGGCGGGCGCGGATATGGGAGAAGGCAGAAACGTTACCAAAGCCTATATCCTTAAAGCGGCGGAAGCATCGCTGAAACGTTTGCAAACGGATTACATAGATCTTTACCAAACGCATTACGACAATGAAGCTACGCCGGTAGAAGAAACACTGGAAGCTTATGACACGCTGATAAAAGCAGGTAAAGTAAGGGCCATCGGCGCTTCCAATATGAGCGCCGCCCGGCTGCTGGAAAGCCTGGAAGCCAGTAAAAAGCACGGCTTGCCAAGGTATGAAACCTTCCAGCCTGAATACAACCTGTACGACCGGGAGAAATACGAAGCCCAGTATGCGAAGATCTGCGAGGAGCAGCGCCTGGGAGTGATCAATTATTACTCACTGGCCAGCGGCTTTCTGACCGGTAAGTACAGGAGTGCTGCTGATACTGATAAAAGTAAGGCCCGTGGTCAGAAAGCATTAAGCTATCTTAATGAAAGAGGGCTGCGGATCCTTGTTGCGCTTGATGAAGTAGCAACGCAATATCATTCTACACCAGCCGGCGTAGCGCTGGCCTGGCTGCTCACGCGCCCTGCGGTAGCTGCGCCTATTGCCAGCGCCACCAGCAAAGAACAGTTGCATGAGCTCACGAACGGCGTGCAGTTGCAGCTGGATGCCGCTGCGGTGGACTTACTCAATAAAGCAAGCGCATAAAAAGGGATCCGTCAAAAATAAATGAAGCCGCTGAGCTTTGCTCAAAGGGCTCCAACCAGGTATAAATAAAAGATGGGTGTATCAGCAGTACGATACACCCATCTTTCATTTTGTACTGGTGGTATTACAACCTGAATTTCAGTCCTGCATTCAGCCCAAGTCCACCGATATTGATATAGGACTTCAGATCATTGGAAGCCCTGTTGTTATCTTTATAGATCACTTTAGAACCCTGTTGGCCAACTGGTGTGTTGGAGTTCTGATCCAGCGTGGTTTGATATTCTGTATTCTTTTCCGCTACCGACAGATCGCCGATGGTACGGCCCGGCAAAGCCTGCACTACCGCGCCGGTGCTGGCATTTATGAGGGTGTTGGTTTCATTGTATTCCGTGATCTCTTTTTCTTTACTGCGTACCGGCACATTGCGGTATTCTGTTTCCACAAATACATCAAAACGGGGCGATACCCTGAAAGACACGCCCAGCGCTCCCTGGAAACCGATAGTAGGATTAGGCTTCACCTCTTCTTTCCTGCTGATATTGGTGACCACGGCAGTACCTGTGGGAATGCCTGCCGGAGTGGAGGTTTGCATGGCGTCTGTTTCAATGTACAGGCGGCCCCATAATGGCACCACCACACCAAAACGCACGTATGGATTTATTTTTTCCAGGCCCGGGCTTACCACCAGGCTGGGAGCGAAATCAATAGCGTTTACATACCCGTGCGATTCCACGTGTCCCAGTTCCCTCGATGAACCGGCGCCATCAATCATAGTAGTCCGCTGGCGGGTCATCAGGTTTTTCTTGCTATGGAAATAATTAAAGGTTCCTTCTACTGCGAAATATTTATTGATATTGTAACCAACAGAAAGTCCACCCCTGAAGCCTTCCCCGTAGGAACCGGTAAGCACTTTGCGACTAACGGTGTCCATACGGCCGGAGCTAAACTGTGTATGCAGGTCCTGCGGCGGATATGGGCCAACATTCGGGAACTGTCCGGGAGATACGCTGAAGAAATAACCACCGGCAATTTTCAGGTAAAATTTAGAATGTGAAGAAGAGGATGTACTGGAATTGTCCTGGGCCTGGGTGCTGTGGGTAACAATCAAAAGCATGGCGACTGCCCCTAGCGGGAATAGTTTTTTCATAATGCAATGGTTTTGGAGTATGGTATTTAATCTATTGAAAGTTAACAAATTATTACCAATTAACCATCACCGGCATTATACTAGAAAGCTTCCGCCAGGGAAAGATATAATCCTTTTTGTCTTGATTCGCCTGCGCGTTTTTCTCCAACGGCATAGTCTATACGAATAGTAAGCCTTGCGTTCTCATCGTAGAAATAACGGACCCCGGCGCCATAGCTGGGTTTAAATCCGCCAAAGCGGAAATCATGATTGGTGAATACGGTGCCTGTACCCGCAAAGGCGGCCAGTGCAAATTTGGGTTTGAGATCCACAAACCAGATATGAATGCGCATTTTCGGATCAATAAGATAGCGGTATTCCGCCTGGGCGGCCAGGTAGTTCTGGTTGCGGTACCTGCCGGTATAATAGCCGCGCATGATGAGGTCGTTCCCCATTTCAGGCAGCAGGTAGAAAGGCAGTACCTTACCCTGCAAACTGTTGAAAATGCCATTGAACCCGAGCGTGCTTTTGCGGGAAAGGGACAGGAAATGCGAACCCTGTGCCTCCACTTTAAACAGCGGATGCTTACTTAAAAAAGAAGGCGCATAAGCCAGGTTTAGTTTCAGCCAGGAACCACGACGGGCATAGTTTTCATTGTCCCGGTTATCGTAAATGCCCGTGAGCCCCAGGAAAGTAACATATCCTCCTTCTTTATCAGTAAGCGGCATGGTGGTATAAATACCTTTATCATCGCCGCTGCTGTAAGTATCATGCTGGTATAACACAGAGGCGCCGGCATAAAAGTGGCCGCTGATGCGCCGTTCGCCTTCCACCTGTACTTTATAGCGGCTGTTGTTTACCAGCGACCGGTTATCGTAATGGGTAGTATCGCCAATGCCAAAGAAATAAAGCGGGTAATTGTGGTACCGGAGATTACTTTTAAAATGCCAGGTATTACTGCGTGTCCAGATATTTGCTTTCAGATCTATCTTAAACTGGCTTTCTGTGGTTACCGCAGGAATCAGGTTAAGGGTGGAATTACGGGTAGCCTGGTCGGGATTGCGGTTATCTGTATAAAAAGAATACAACATAGCGGCGCCGATTTCCAGGCCTTTTTCCTGGGAATACCCCAGCACCGGTAAGGGGAAAAAGCTGCGCTTGCGCAACCATACGCTGTCGTATAGCCCTTCACGTGAAGAAGGAGGGTTTGTTGTAACGCTATCCTGTTGTGCCTTTGCGCCTATTGCCAATAAAAGTGATAAAGCCGTGATATGGAGGTTTTTACGCATAGGGTGCAAATGTAGCGAAATTTGTCTGACTCAGGATTATGATGATTTCGCTGAT
>NZ_DATMTE010000810.1:0-2929 GCF_035564935.1 Chitinophaga sp.
GCGTCTTCACAAAGCGGTTATACTGCATCAGTTCATCGTTCATTTTAGAACCGGTTATCACCGCATTCGTAACAAGGTCGTGGGTTTTAATGAGCAGCGTTCCGGGTTCAATATAAAAAATGAGCAAATCGGGTTTCTGCCCGTTTTGATAGCCAAATCCCTTGTTGTCAAGACAAAGGCGCCCTGTAACAGGATAAGGGATATCCACGTTAAACACTGCTTTACCATTTTCCACGCGCGGAGAATCCACCCTGGTGCTATCTCCTGTTTTATAGATCAGGTAAGCCTTTTTGCCGTAACCGTATCTATGTCCAGCTTAATAACACTGTGCTGCGTTTGCGCGTGAATGATGGCGGGCAACAGCAGGCAAGCCGCTACGATCATCTTTTTCATATCTGTTTCATTTAAATGATTATACTCTTCCTCTGTATTATCCTACTTTATAAGTGACAGCAATAATTTTTTCAAAGCCGGTCACCTTCTGCGTATAGGCGTTGCCGCTGATATCACCGGTTGCCGCAACAGGCAGGTAATACACGGTACCTCCGCCGGGCTGCCCGTTCCAGGTGGCAAGGGTGATCACGCCATTCATCAGTCGCAATGCAGTTATCTGCTCTCGGGCAGGGAACTGGTATACTATCCTGGATTGATTGGCTGCCATATCGTATACATACAACCTGTTATCAGCAGCATAATACATTTGCCTGATTGTGTTTGAGAACAGGTAGTCCGGGCTGCGAAATACATCCGGGCTGTTCAGTATAGGCTGCATTCCGGCGGCTACAGGGGTAGTTGTAAAATTACCGTTGGCATTGAGCGTGTATAAAAAGCAGCTGTCATTGGCTTCGTTTTTAAACACCGCATACCAGTTAGTGGGGAGAAAATCCAGGCCCAAACCTGCTTTCATGGTGAGCATTTTCTTTTGCACCTTATTGAGGTCATACGCCATGGTGGTATTTTGCGGAAAAGTTTTAAGGCTGGTAGAAGTGCCTCCCCCGTCGTATAAAAACCGGTGATGGGCCTGATCGAAAAAGATAGCCCCGAAGGAACTGCCGCCTGCAGCAAAGGGCGCCACCGTATAACCCTGGTTATCGGGTTGTGTAAAAGCAGTACCAAATAATTTGGAGGCAAACAATCCGTTCAGGGCATATACTTTCCCGCCACAAAGCGCATAGGGACCATAGGAGTAAAAGCTGGGTTTGATCATATTGTACGGCTGCACCACAGCGGGGGGCTCATAAAAAAGCCTGGTATAATCCGCCAACACCTGTAAAGACGTGTTATCCAGCGTGTATCCGCCGCCATCGAAATAAACCATGTTGAGGGTGCCAATAAGGCTCAGGGTATTAATGCTGACCAGGTTCCGTACAGATGCAGGCAGCGGATTGCCCGGGTTCACCGCGGAATATACGCCATAATAAGCTATATAGTCGGGGCTGATAAAGCTGATATCCGCGTTGCCCTGCTTTTGCTCCAGCAACATCCAGCCGGTCTGGAAAGCGGTGGTTACCTGCACATACAGGTGTTTAAAGTAACTAACGCCGGTTACCGTATCCTTTACTACAAAATCCAGGTTATAGTAATTAGCGGTCGGCCTGAGCGTGATAGCCTGGTTAAAATTCCGGCCGCGTGAAATCACATCGATCCTCCCGGGATCGAGGGGATCAGACGGATCCGATACCGGATACACCCTCCATTCAAAACTGAGACGGTTAGTATCCGCACCCGCTATGGCCGGGTAAATGCGTAAGGTATCGAACTGACCAATGCGAAAACTATCCTTTGGCGTGGTAGCTGTAATATCGTTGATGGTGTGATAATCGTAATTACCTTTATCCTTATAACATGCTGAGAGAAAAAATACTGCCAGCAAAAAATATATAATATGCTTCATATTGTATAATGCTATTGGTTATGGGATCACAACGGGATTTCCGTTTTCGTCAGTTAAAGGCGGGTTCCCGCCATTGTATTCCAGCAAGGCATTCCTGACCGTATTCTGATAGTATTGCAGCGTAGGATAAGAAAGCGCACCAGCGCCGCTGGAAGGAAAAGTAGAGATACCTAATACAGACGCGATAAATCTCAATTTCACTTCACTATACACGCCGAAAAAATTGACCAGGTAAGTATCCCAGTTGCCGGGTTTTGTGAGCCTGTCGGTAAAAACGATCCTGACCTGGCTCCTGCTGTAGTAAGTCCCGTCTCCCATCAGCGTATCCTTCATCAGCTCAGGGAATTGAGCGTTGGGTTGCAAACGAAGACTCAGTACAAGAGAAGTATCCCGCAGGGAAGCATCGCGCAGCAGTACTATTCCTAAACTGGTGGCAAATGAATTTCCAGGCATATGGTAGTTCAGCAGCTTATAATGCACGTCTTTAACGGCCGTTGTTTTACCCGTTACTACTGCAAGATCAATGGCACGGTCATGATCTGCTGCATTACCGGTGATCCGTACAGGTAACCAGACGGTATCCTGCGTAACCGTGCTGTTTTTTTCTACAAAAGTGTAATTCACACTATCAATCCCGCCTGAATAAATAGCGTTAGTGTTATAGATAAAGTAAACGCTTTGCTGCCCGGTATAGGACTCCGATATCTCAGCTTTGCTGCAGGCTGTTAAAACAACAAGAAGTGTAAGTAATTTTTTCATGAAAAAAGATTTAGTTCCTGTACTGTAGTTCCGCATCGGGCAGCGGTAATACATAAATTTTGTCAGAAGCTGTTATAGGAGTGAACCTGATCTGCGGACTGTTTATCCTTTTGTAGTAATAAAACAGTTGCCCTTCTGCATAAAATTCTTTCTGGTATTCTTTCTGGATCTCATGCTGCACCGTAGCCTGATCTATGGTGCCCGGCAGATCATTCAACCCGCGCTGACGACGCACGGCATTCAGGTATTCCACAGCAGTGGCCGGACCGGAGCATT
>NZ_DATMTE010000811.1:0-4724 GCF_035564935.1 Chitinophaga sp.
CTTTACCACATGAAACTAATACCAAACGGACGCATATGGATTGAAACCGAAGAAGGTCCCTTTCTCGGTTACGGCCGTATTGAGCTGCTGGAGAAGATAGGTGAACTGGGCTCACTGCGGAAAGCGGCCATGGAAATGAAAATTTCCTACCGCCAGGCCTGGGATTTTGTAGACCAGATGAATAAGCGTACCGGTAAACCGCTGGTGAAATTTGAAAGGGGAGGGAAAACCGGTGGCGGTGCACTGCTCACCCCGGAAGGCGAGCAGGCCATAAAATTATTTAATGAATTGAATACCGCTTTCCAACAATTTCTTGCCACCCGCACCACAGGTTTGAACAAACGCAGGTAAACCCTATTCTTTTGCAAATCGTACGGTCATGGCCGTTACTCCCCATATCCATCTTGCAGGCTTCTTTTCACCGGGAACTATGATCCTGAACGGCCCTTTGCCATCAGGCAACGGGTGCCCGTCCACCTTGTCGGCCAGTATCACTACGCGATTGGTGAAAGCGCTGTCCAGTTCGGCCAGGGAAAACAACACTTCATACCCGTCGCCTGATTTTACGAGCAGGTATTTCGACATATTTTCCCCTCTCAGCTGGGCCCCCAGCGTTACGCCTGCCTGTTGCAAAATAGCTGTTACCGGTACGCCCGAGTAACGGTGCGGTTTCCCGTCGCGATCGGCGGCAGTTACTTCTGTTTTGGGCATCTTCCCGATATCTGCGGCACTGAGCTTTAACGGGTGCGTTACTTCCCCGTCAACCGAAATGGTTTGTGCAAAAGCAGCAGTGGCGGTGAATGCTGTAATAAATAAGTAAGCAGCGAATTTGTATAGCATGGTGATGTTAATTAAAAGGATCAGAGAATGCCGAGGTCGTGATAAACGATGAATCAATGAGCAAATGTAAGAACGCAATAATGTCTTTCTTTTCCTGTTTGCTGAGCCGCAGGGAAACGCCGCATGCTTCGTTGGAAGTATTCCTCAATACAGGGCTTAGCAATATCATCCGCCAGCGTTTTTTCATCTTACTAAAAATATGAATAATTGAACAACACCTTTACAAAGTAGTTCCTGCCCTGCTCAGGATAGCCTTCGGAAAGCATATAGTTTTTATCAAAAATATTATTCACACCTCCCTGCACTTTCAGCCAGTTGGCGATGCTGATAACAGTACTGGAATGCAGCAGGAAAAATGCCGGCGCCTCCGTGCCATAGCTGGTGCTGTAACGGCTGGCATTGTATTCCCCGTTCACCAGGAAGCCAAGCCGGGATATATTGTATTGCAGCCATCCGCTGGCTTTGTGTTCGGGCACATCGGTGAAATGCAGCGATGGGTTATCCAGGTTCTTACGTTTAATGAAAGTGTAATTGGCGCCGGCAGTAAACGTTGTGGTTACATGCCAGGTAATAGCGGCTTCAGCGCCGTAGTACTCCGCACGGCCTTTGTTCTGCGACTGCGATAACCACTGTTTTTTAGTAGTGTCGTAAACAACGTTGTTAACATTCTGGATCACATCGCCGATACGGTTATAGAAAATGCTTCCGTCCAGGCTGATATCCCGGAGCCGGGCATCGCTATATTGCAATCCAAAATTGAGCGTATTTTCCGGTTTCAGATCCGGGTTAGGTATGGCTGTTCCCAGTTTATAGGAATAACGGTCCTTAATGGTGGCAAAACGCGTCATCCGGTCAACTGACAAAGTGAGGGAACGTTCGCTGCTAAAAGTATAGGCAAGTTTAGCCTGTGCATTCAATGCGCTGCTGTTGTTCGACGGGAAATCAGTAATGCTTTTCGTTTGGCTGTTATAGTTCTGCGCATCAATGCTTTGCCGGTAATTGAATGCGGCGCCGCCTTCCAGGGTCCAGTGGGCGTTGAATACGTGCCGGTCTGTAACGCCGGCGGAAAATGTATTATCCGCCACCTTTCTTTCGGGTTCTCCCTCGTTATGCTCCCGGTGTACATCCTGTTTAAAGTGAACGGCTGTTTTCAGGCTGTTGACGGCTGACAGGGTATAGCCATATTCCAGGTTGCCGCCAAACGTATAGTCGTTATAGTAACTGGTAAAAGCATAAGGTTTCTTTTGCGTGGTGTAAGTGGCATCGTCAAAACTTTTCAGCACATTAATGAACCGGTCGAAGTACAAGCGGCTTTTAAAATAGCTTTTTGCATTCAGGGTGCTGTTGGAAAGGAAATAGATGCTTTCCTTATTCCATTTGGGCCATTGCCAGTAACGCGGACTTTTATATAACGAATTTAGTGTATCCGTTCCCGTATATACCGGCGTTCCTTTGGTACCATCCTGGTGGGAGAACCCGATGGCCAGCTCATTTTTTTCACTAGGCGTATAACCCAGTCTTACGCCGTAGCGCCAGTCGTTGCTATACGAGTTATTCCTTTTACCGCCGTCTTCCGTTTTGGTGGCGCTGAAATCATCTGAAAGACGGTAGTAATCCCGCTGGTATCTTGATATATCCGCCTGCAGATAAAATTTCTTCATCCGGCTGCCAATGCTGAGCGCTTCTTCATGTCCGCCGCTCAGCCATCCGGCGGAGGCGTTTACTTCCAGGGGATGCACCGGCCTCGAGGAAAGCAGGTTAATAACGCCGCCCATTGTATTGGGGCCGTATAATACGGAGGCGCCTCCTTTTTCTACTACTATTTTAGAGAGATGAAAAGTAGTGAACCGCGCCAGGTCTACGTACCCGTCGTAAGGTACATATACGGGTACACCGTCCATGAAAACGGGCGTTTGCCGCAGGTCAAATCCCCGCAGGTAGATCATGGATTCATTGCGGGGGCCTACGTTCGACTGGCTGATGCCGGGCAGCAGGTTAAGGGCGGACGATACATTGAGCCGGTGGAATTGCCGGATCTGTTCCATGGAAACCGCATTGGCGGAATCGCCCTGCCGGGCATAACTAACCACCTCTCCAAGCGTAAATACCTTACTGTTGCCTGTTTTTACCTGTGCGGCCAATGAGGCGGTAATACCCGTGAACATGCTAACGGCCCATAACTTTTTTAACATAGATAGTTCGTTGTTCATTTTTTTGAATAACGGTGATAAAAGCTTGCCTGTATGCAACAAAAACAAGGTCACGGAGCCGGAAAGGAAAGCGGAAAAAAATAATGTAGCTGCCTGGGTGTATAGTTGATAACGGGTGTAAATTAGTATTAAAAGAACAGAAAGTCAACTCCGGGTTTAATTTCTGTTGTGCAGCCAATCTAAAAAAGCATGAGCAGATTACAGGAATGATGCTTAAATTACAGGGGAATAAACCGATGCTTAGATGAAAACTGGAAAAACACTCCCCTCCGCCATCACCATCTTCGGCGCCAAAGGGGATCTGACCAAAAGAAAGCTGATACCCGCACTTTATAACCTGTACACCGATAAACATTTGCCGCCTGTATTCACCATTTATTGCGTGGATTTCCTGCCGGAAGATGAAGCTGCGTTTAAACTGGACCTGCTCGCAGGGGTAAATGAGTTTAGCCGCAACGGGAAAGCAGATGAAAAACAATGGGAAGGATTTGCTAAAAATATCTCCTATCTGCAGGGCGATTTCCTGAAAACGGAAACTTACACCGGCCTGAAAGAGAAACTCGATGCATTCGGGAAAAAACAAAAACAACATGGCTCCCGGATCTTTTATTTTGCTGTGGCGCCACGTTTTATCGAAATCATCGCAGATGGATTACACAAGCACACCATTTGCAGCCGCGATGGACTTGACCGTATCGTAGTGGAAAAACCTTTCGGAACGGATCTCGACTCTGCTAAAAAACTCAATCGCTTCCTCACCAAACGCTTTGCGGAAAAACAGATCTACCGCATCGATCACTACCTCGGAAAAGAAGCAGTACAGAATATCATGGCATTCCGTTTTGCCAACTATGTATTTGAACCGTTGTGGAATAAAAAGTATATCGATCATATACAGATCAGCGTAGCGGAAGAAGTAGGCGTGGGAAAACGCGGTGGCTATTACGATGGCGCCGGCGCCCTGCGCGATATGGTGCAGAACCACCTGCTGCAGTTGTTATGTATTGTTGCCATGGACTCACCGGAGTTCTACCAGTCGGAACTGATCCGCGATGCAAAGGTAAAAGTACTGAAGGATATCAGGCATTATACGCCTGCGCAGGTGCTGAAAAATGTGATCCGCGGACAATACACCGCCGGTAACGTACATGGCGCGCCGCGACTGGCATACCGCAAGGAAGAACATGTACTGTCTGCTTCCAACACGGAAACCTTTATCGCTGCAAGATTATTTATCGATAACGAAAGATGGAAAGGTGTGCCTTTCTTCCTGCGCACAGGAAAATCAATGCCGGTACAATCATCTGTAATTGTAGTGCAGTTTAAAGATTCTCCCCATAAAATTTTTAAAGATGATATCACACCAAACAGGTTGATCATCAGCATTCAGCCTGAGCTGGAAATCAGCTTGCTGTTTGAAAGTAAAGTACCGGGCCTGAAAATGAAACTGAAACCCGTGGAGATGGATTTCACTTACCAGGAATCCTATACAGAAACAATTCCTGAAGCATACGAAGCATTGCTGCTGGATGTGCTGGATGGCAACCCTACCTTATTCATGCGTGCAGACCAGGTGGAAGCTGCCTGGAAAGTAGTAATGCCCATCCTGGATACCTGTAAAAAATATCCAGCAAAAGAGCTGCACCTGTATAAAGCCGGCACCTGGGGCCCTAC